>NZ_JBFULE010000086.1:0-13107 GCF_056400485.1 Roseateles sp. P5_B10 | reverse complement strand
GGTCGGTCCCCCGAGGGGACGGCGATGCTTGCGGCATCGAGCCGCAAGCACATCGCCATGGCGGGCCGGCTCGGGAGCGGCCCAGCGCTCGGCCCGTGGAGCGTCACACCACATATCAGCGCAGGTGTAGGTCGTCTTCGCTGAAGCGGATGTCCAGCGGCTCGATCAGCAGTTGCTTCTCGCCCGCTTCCACCGTGCCGGCCACCCAGGCCTCAATGCCGCAGTCGCGCGCGACCTGGGCGGTGCGCTCGGCGTCCTCGGCCTTGACGAAGATGGCGAAGCCCGCACCCATGTTCAGCGTGGAGTAGGCCTCGCGATCGTCCTGGCCGGCTTGCTTCTGGATGAAGTCCAGCACCGCCGTCTTGGGCGGCACGGTGTGGATGCGGTAGGTCAGCTGGCTCGGGTGGCGCAGCAGCTTGCGCCAACCGTGGCCGGTGATGTTGGCGCAGTAGTGCGGCGCGATGCCGGCCTTCCACAGCGCTTCGGTGACGGGCGAATACAGGGCCGTCGGCGCCAGCAGGGCCTCGCCGTAGCTGACGCCCGGCTCGATCTCGGTGAGGTAGCCCTGGGGCAGGCGCTCGGCCAGCTTGCGCGCCAGGCTCAGACCGTTGGCATGGATGCCGCTTGAGGCCAGCAGCACGATGGCGTCGCCGGCACCGAGCTTGTCGCCCACTGACAGGCGTTCCTTCGGGTTGATGAGGCCGGTACAGGACGCGGCCAGGTCGATGCGGCCGTCCTCGACGATGCCGGCCAGCGCGGGCGTCTCGCCGCCGCCCCAGGCGACCTGGCAGGTGTCGCAGGCGGCCTTCCAGCCGGCCACCAGGGCTTGCGCCCGCTGGGCGTCACCGAACCAGTCGCTGCCACCAGCCGCCCAGTAGGCCTGCACGACCAGCGGCGTGGCGCCGACGGTGATCAGGTCGTTGACCGCCATGGCGATGGTGTCCTGGGCGATGCCGGCGAAGAAGCTCTTGCCCGTCAGCTTGGCCATCTCGTCGGCCACCAGGGTCTTGGTGCCCAGGCATTCGACGATGGACGCAAGGTAGAACGGCCCCACGTCCACGACATAGGCCGATTCGCCGCGAGAGGCCTTGACCTCGGTGAAGCCGTGGCCGGCGAGGTGGGTCGCCGTGGCGGCGGCGGCGCGCTGGGCCGTGATCTTCAGCGGGTCGATCAGGTCGTAGTTGACGCCGGCTTGGTCGTAGGTGAGGGGGGCTGCGGTACTGGTCATCCGCCAATTATCGACGGAGGGCCCCTCATAGAATGACCGGCATGAGTTATCAGGTCCTGGCCCGCAAATACCGCCCGCAGAGTTTCGAGCAGCTCGTCGGGCAGGAGCACGTCGTGCAGGCCCTCGCCAATGCCTTGACGCAGGGGCGCCTGCACCACGCCTATCTGTTCACCGGCACCCGCGGCGTCGGCAAGACGACGGTGTCGCGCATCCTCGCCAAGAGCCTCAATTGCACCGGGCCGGACGGCACAGGCGGCATCACGGCCCAGCCCTGCGGCGTCTGCCATGCCTGCCGGGATATCGATTCGGGTCGCTTCGTCGACTACGTCGAGCTGGACGCGGCCTCCAACCGCGGTGTCGAAGAGATCTCGCAACTGCTCGACCAGGCCGTCTACAAGCCGGTCGTCGGGCGCTTCAAGGTCTACATGATCGACGAAGTGCACATGCTCTCGAACACTGCCTTCAACGCGATGCTGAAGACGCTGGAGGAGCCGCCCGACTACTTGAAGTTCGTGCTGGCGACGACCGATCCGCAGAAGGTGCCGGTCACCGTGCTGTCGCGCTGCCTGCAGTTCAACTTGCGGCCCATGGCGGCGGCGGACGTGCAGATGCACCTGGGCAATGTGCTGGGCGCGGAGAGCGTACCGGCCGAACCGGGCGCGCTGCGCCTGCTGTCGCGTGCGGCTCGCGGCTCGATGCGCGACGGGCTGTCGTTGACCGACCAGGCCATCGCCTTCGGCGCGGGGTCGCTGACTGAAGCCGGCGTGCGCCAGATGCTGGGCAGCGTCGACCGCGGCCATGTCGTGGCCATCGTGGATGCGCTGGCTGCGGCGAGCGGTGAGGCCGTCGTGGCCCAGGCCGATGCGCTGCGTGGCGCGGGCCTGTCGGCCGCCGGCACGCTGGAGGACCTGGCCACGCTGCTGCAGCAGATGGCCCTGGCCCAGGCCGCGCCGATGGCGCTGGACGATGCCGACACCGAAACCGCCGAGATCCGCCGCCTGGCTGCTCTACTTCCGGCCGACGAGATCCAGCTGATGTACAGCATGGCCCTGCATGGCCGCGCCGAGCTGCATCTGGCGCCAGACGAATATGCGGGTCTGTTGATGGTGCTGCTGCGCATGCTGGCCTTCCGGCCGGCCGGCACGAGCCCCAAGCCCATCAAGGCCGCGGCCCTGGTGAGGCCGGCGGCAGTGGCCAAGGCGGTTGTCGCCGTGCCGCTGCCCAAGGTGGCGCCACCGGCGCCGGTGGCGGTGCCCAAGGTTGTCGCGCCGGTCCCGGTGGTCGCGGCGCCCGTGGTGGCCGAGCCGGCCGCCCCCAGGCTCAGCGACCGACTGCGCCCGCGCCCGGTCGAAGTCGAGGCGCAGGCCGATGACGACATGGATGGCCCGCCGCCCGACGATGCGCCGCCGCCGTGGATGGAAGCGGATGACGCGCCCGCGCCGGTGGCTGCTGCGGCTCGCGAGCCCGAAGCGCCGCGCCGCGCCGAGCTGCGCGAGACGCCCGAAGGTGCGCAGTGGGCCGAGCGCATCGCGGCCCTCAACCTGGTGGGCATGACGGGCGAGCTGGCCCGCCAGGCCCAGGCCCTGGGCTGCGCCAGCGCCGACGGCCGCGAGGTCTGGACGCTGCGCGTCGAGCGCGAATCGCTGCGCGCGCCGGCCCTGGTCAGCAAACTCGAAGCGGCCCTCGACGCAAAGCTCGACATTGAGGTCGGCGTGGCCGAAGACTCCATCGCCCTGCGCACGGTCGCCCGGGCCGAAGCCCAGCAGCGTGCGGCCGAAGACCTCGCCGCCCAGCATCCGATGACGCGGACACTGCTTTCCCAATTCCCGTCGGCACGCATCCTGCCCGGTTCGGTGCAGCCGCTGACGCCCACTCCGTAGACAAGGACACGATCATGATGAAAGGCCAACTCGCCGGCTTGATGAAGCAAGCCCAGGCGATGCAAGACAACCTGAAGAAGGCGCAGGACGAACTCGCCAACATCGAGGTCGAGGGCCAGAGTGGCGCCGGGCTCGTGAAGGTGCTGATGACCTGCAAGCACGAGGTTCGCCGCGTGACCATCGACCCCAGCCTGCTGGCCGATGACAAGGACATGCTGGAAGACCTCGTCGCCGCCGCCTTCAACGACGCAGCCCGCCGCGCCGAGGCGACCAGCTCCGAGAAGATGGGCAAGCTGACTCAAGGCATGCCGATGCCCCCCGGCATGAAGTTCCCGTTTTGATGGCCCACCCCCGAGGCGCTTCGCGCCTCCCCCTCAAGGGGGCGCAGCCAGTGGCCTGGCAAAGCCAGTTCCACGGCTGCCGCTTGATGAGATCGCGCCTGCGGCTGCGATCGTTTACTGACAACGTGGCTTCGATTTGAACGCACTGGATACGCTTGTTGAGGCGCTCAAGCGCCTGCCTGGCGTGGGCCAGAAGTCGGCCCAGCGCATGGCCTACCACCTGCTGCAGCATGACCGGCTGGCCATGCCGCGTCTGGCTGATGCGCTGACGGCGGCGGGCGAGCACATCRAGCATTGCGAGCGCTGCCATACCTTCAGCGAAACGCCGATCTGCAGCGTCTGCGCGGACGCCGACCGCGACGCGCGGCTGCTGTGCGTCGTCGAGACGCCGGCCGACCAGGCGGCGCTGGAGCGCACCGCGTCCTATCGCGGCTACTACTTCGTGCTGCTGGGGCGGCTGTCGCCGCTCGATGGTGTGGGCACGCGCCAGATCGGCGCGGCCGAATTGCTGGCGCGGGCGAGCGAGGAAGGTGTCGAGGAAGTCATCCTCGCCACCAGCTTCACCGCCGAGGGCGAGGCCACGGCCCATGTACTGGCCGAGGCGCTGCGCGCCCGGAGCATCAAGTCGACGCGGCTTGCGCGCGGCGTGCCGGTTGGCAGTGAGCTCGAATACGTGGACCTGGGCACCATAGCTCATGCCTTGACTGATCGACGCTGAGGAAGCCCGGATGACGATTGCCCAACTCTGCCTGCTCGTCGCCTGCCTGCTGCCCCTGGGCTGCACATTCCTGGCCAAGTCCAAGGGCTTCGGCAAGCGCAGGCGTGATGGCGGTTTCGACAACAACCAGCCGCGCGAATGGCTGGCCAAGCTCGACGGCTGGCAGGCGCGGGCCAACGCGGCCCAGGCCAACAGCTGGGAGGCCCTGCCCATCTTCGTCGCCGGCCTCTTTGTCGCCCATCAGCACCAGGCCGCGCAGGGCAGCGTGGATGCGCTGGCCGTGGGATTCGTCGCTGCGCGCCTGGCCTTCATTGGCCTCTATGTGGCGGACCGCGCCTCGCTGCGCTCACTGGTGTGGGCTGCAGGCCTGGCGGCCTGCGTCGCACTGTTCCTCGTTCGCTGAAACAAGGCTCAAGGCGTGGCCGCGGCCACGACGGTGCGGCCCTTGCCGCCCTTGCCCTTGGGCTGCGCCTTGGCGGCCACCTTCACGACCTTGGCGGGCGTCGCCTTGGCCACCGGTGCCTTGGCCGGCGAATAGGCGGTGTAGACGACGACGGCCTGGCCCGGCTTGAGGCGGCCGTTGGCGGCCAGCTTGTTCCACTGCGCCACCTGCTCGCTGCGCACCTTGTAGCGGGCGGCGATGGTGGCCACGGTGTCAGCCTTGCCGGCCTTGTGTGTCACGCGGCGCAGCGGCGGCGCGTCGGGCGCGAGGTTGAGCGCGGCGGTGTCAGCCAGGCGCTCGGACACGTCGGCGACGATGTGTTCGCCGCGCGGCACCAGCAGCGTCGAACCGGCCTTCACGAGCATCTTGGGCGGAATCTTGTTGATGTCGCGCAGCAGCGCTTCGCTGGTGCCGGCACGCTTGGCGGCCTCGCCCGGGCTCATGGTCTTGGGCACGACCCAGGCCGTCCAGCTCGCGAGCGGGCCGCTGTGGCGGGCCAGGTTCTCGGCGAAGGCACTGGCCTGGTCATAAGGCAGCAGCACCTGGGGCGTGGCGGCGGCCAGGATGACCGGCTTGTTCATCTGCGGGTTGAACTGCTGGAAGGTTTCCAGCGTGATGCCGGCAAGCTGGGCGGCCAGGGCCACGTCGATGTCGCGCTCGATCTTCACGCTCAGGAAATACGGGTGGTTGGCCACCACCGGCAGCGTCAGCGCATAGCGATCGGGTGCGAAGACGATGTTCTTCACCGCCTGCAGCTTGGGCACGTAGTAGCGCGTTTCATCGGGCATCTTCAGGCTGGCGTAGTCGGTCGGCAGGCCGAGCTTTTGATTGCGCGCCACCGCCTTCTGCACATTGCCCTGGCCCCAGTTGTAGGCCGCCAGCGCCAGATGCCAGTCACCGAACTGCTTGTGCAGGCGGCCGAGGTAGTCCAGCGCGGCGCGGGTGGAGGCCAGCACGTCGCGTCGGTCGTCGCGGAAGATGTTCTGCTTGAGATCGAAGTCGCGCCCGGTGGCGGGCATGAACTGCCACATGCCGGTAGCCTTGGCCGTCGACACGGCGTGCGTGACGAAGGCGCTCTCCACGAAGGGCAGCAGGGCCAGCTCGGCAGGCATGCCGCGCTTCTCGACTTCGTCCAGGATGTGGAAGAGGTAGCGGCTGCCGCGCGTCGTCATGCRCTCGACGTAGTCGGGGCGCGCGGTGTACCAGGCCTCGGCCTTGCGCACCCAGTCGTCGTCCAGGTCCTGCAGCTGGAAGCCCTTGCGCACGCGGGCCCAGAGGTCGGCGTTCACATCCGGCGCGTCGAGGTCGACCTTCTCGCCGGGGCGCAGGTTGTCCTCGAGCAGTTCGGCCGCGATGGCGCGCACCGGCGCGGGTGCCGCGAGCGTCAGCGGCGCGGGGGCAGGTTCAGCGGCAACGGGGAGTGGGGTAGGCGGGGTGTCGAGGCTGGCGGGATCGACCGGAGCGGTGGTGGCGCAGGCGGCAAGCAGGGCAGCCAAAAGGATCGGAGAAAGGCGCGCGAGCGCCTTGGGAGAGAGTCGGTGAATCAGGGTCATCGGAATCCGTTCTTCCATTCGCGCAAGGTGGCGAACACATCGACCGGGCTGGGCGCGGCCGGGAGTTTGAGGGGGGCGTGGCGGCGAGCGGCCTCACGCAGAGCGGCTTCGGTACAACGCAGGAAAGGGTTGATGCGCACCTCGTTGCCGATGCGGCCGGGCAGCGTGGGCCGGCCGGCGGCGCGCTCGGCCTCGCACCAGGCGGCGTAGGTCGCCAGCGCCGCGTTGGCCGGGTCCACCTCGCGCGCAAAGCGCAGGTTGGACAGGGTGTATTCATGGGCGCAACAGACCTGGGTCTCGGACGGCAGCGCGGCCAGGGATTGCAGCGAGGCATGCATCTGCGCCGGCGTGCCTTCGAAGAGGCGGCCACAGCCGGCGCTGAAGAGGGTGTCGCCGCAGAAGAGCAGGGGGTCGCTGCCAGGGACGTCAGCAGCGAAGTAGGCGATGTGACCCGCCGTATGGCCCGGCACGTCCATGACGGCGAACTTGAGGCCGAGCAACTCGACCGCATCGCCGCCATGCAGGCGCTGTACTGGCTCAGGCAGCTCCTCGTGGACGGGGCCGTAGATGGGGCCTTGCAGGCGCGGCCGCAGTGCGTCGACGCCACCGACGTGATCGCTATGGTGGTGGGTCAATAGAATGCCCGCCAGCGTCAGGCCCCGGGCATCCAGCGCCGCAGCCACCGGCGCGGCGTCGCCGGGGTCGACGACGAGGGCCTCGCGGCCGTTGTCCAGCAGCCAGAGGTAGTTGTCGTCGAATGCAGGAAGCGGCGTGAGCGTCAAACTGAGCGTCAATGGCGCCAACCCATGACAGATAAAGCGCCGAGTATAGATTTGACAGCCTGGCTGCAAACCMCGCCCGGGCACCATCTGCTTGCCTGGGAGCAGGCCCAGGTCGACGCAGCCGTGACCGATTTGTTCGGGTTTCACGCCTTACAACTCGGCCTGCCCGAACTGAACGGTCTGCAGACCAACCGCATGCCCCACCGCTGGCTGGCCGGTCGTGACCTGCTTTGCGATTTTGACGCGCTACCTTTCGAAAGCGCCAGCCTCGACCTCGTGCTGCTGCCGCACGCGCTGGAGCTGGCGCCCGACGCCCACGCCTTGCTGCGCGAAGTCGAGCGCGTGCTGCGGCCCGAGGGGCGGCTCATCGTCTTCGGCCTGAACCCGGCCAGCCTCTGGGGCCTGCGCCAGAACCTCGGCCGCCTCAAGCGCCGCGGCGAGCCCTATCTGCCCCGTGATGGCGACTTCATCGGCTACTGGCGGCTGCGCGACTGGCTCAAGCTGCTGAGTTTTGACGTCGAGGCGGCGCGCTTCGGCATCTATCGGCCGCCGCTGCGCTCCGAGGCTTGGCTGCAGCGCTGGCGCTGGGTCGACGGCATCGGCTCGCGCTGGTGGCCGGTGCTGGGCGCCGTCTATTTCATCCAGGCGGTCAAGCGCGTGCACGGCATGCGCATGATCGGCCTGGCCAAGAACTCGCGTGCAGCGGCAAAAAAGGCGCCCGCCGTCGCGCTGAACAACCATCACAAAAAAGAATGACCGAACCGACCCCCAAGCCCACCACCCTCATCAAGCGCCCGCAGGTCACCATCTATACCGACGGCGCTTGCAAGGGCAACCCCGGCCCTGGCGGCTGGGGTGCCTGGCTGAGCAGCGGCGGCCACGACAAGGAGCTCTTCGGCGGCGAGCGYGAGACGACCAACAACCGCATGGAGCTGACCGCGCCCATCGAGGCCCTGGCCTCGCTCAAGCGCAGCTGCGACGTCGTCGTCTACCTGGACAGCGAATACGTGCGCAAGGGCATCACCGAATGGATCATCAACTGGCAGCGCCGTGGCTGGAAGACGGCCGACGGCAAGCCGGTCAAGAACGCCGACCTCTGGCAGCGGCTGGACGCGCTGCGCAAGTTGCATACGGTCGACTGGCGCTGGGTCAAGGGCCATGCGGGCGACCCCGGCAACGAGCGCGCGGACATGCTCGCAAACAAGGGTGTCGCCTCCCTCAGTAAAGTCCGCGCCACCTAAGACAGAAACCGCCTCATGAAGCTGCTGCCCTTGCTGTTCGCGCTGTGTGTTGCCGGCGCTGTCCAGGCCCAGACCTACACCGTGGTGTGTGCCAAGACCGCCTGCGGTCACCTCAAGGTCACCGAAACGGCCACCCGCCTCGAGACCGACTACAGCTACCGCAACAACGGCCGCGGGCCCGACCAGAAGGAGGTGCTGGAACTGGCCGCAGACGGCACTTGGGCGGCCTACCGCACCGAGGGCGTCTCAACCTACGGCGCGCGCATCGACGAAAGCTTCGAGCTCAAGGACGGCCGTGCCAGCTGGCGCTCGCCCGTGGACCGCGGCGACAAGCCCGGCGTGGGCCGCGATCTCGTCTATCTGCCCGTGCAGGCCAGCCCGGCCTGGGCCGGCCGCCTGGCGCGCACCCTGCTGCAGCGCTCCGACCACCGCGCGGCCGCGTTGCCGGTGGGCCAGATCAGCATCGAGCGCGTGCAGACGCTCAAGCCGGCCGGTGCCAGCTTCGAGGTTGGCCTGTACGCCATCGACGGCCTGGACCTCGATCCCAGCTACCTCTGGCTGCGCGAGGACAACCAGGCGCTGTTCGCCCAGGTCTCGCCGGGCTGGGGCGGCACGCTGCTGCAGGGCTTCGAGGCCGAGATGGACCGGCTGTCCGACGTGCAGAAGGCTGCTCAGCTGGCGCGGCTGGAGCGCCTGGCCAAGACCCTGCCCAAGCCGCTGCCCGGCTTGACCGTCATCGAAGGCGTGCGCTGGTTCGACTCGCAGGCCGCCGTGCTGCGCGGGCCGTCCGATGTCTACCTGCTCGAGGGGCGCATCGCGGCAATAGCCAAGCCCGGCAGCCTGAAGAACGCCGAGCCGGCCCAGCGCATCAGCGGCAAGGGCCGCACCCTGCTGCCGGGCTTCATCGACATGCACTCCCACCTGGACGCCAGCGCGCTGCTGCTGAACCTGGCCGCGGGCGTGACGGCCGTGCGCGATGTCGGCAACAGCAATGCCGACCTGGCCGAACTGAAAGGCCGCATCGAGCGCGGCGAGGTGCTGGGCCCACGCATCGCGGCCAATGGCTTCATCGAGGGCAAGAGCCCGTTCTCTTCGCAGTCCGACTTCGTGGCCGACAACCTGGACGAGGCCCTGGCCGCCATCGACTGGTACGCCGCCCACGGCTACCGCCAGCTCAAGCTCTACAACTCCATCCGCCCCGAGTGGGTCAAGCCCATGGTGGCGCATGCGCGCTCGCTGGGCCTGCGCACCGGCGGCCATGTGCCGGCCTTCATGACGGCGCGCCAGGCGGTCGAGGCGGGCTACGACGAGCTGCACCACATCAACCAGGTCACGCTGAACTTCCTGGTCAGCAAGGGCGACGACACGCGCACCCTGCTGCGTTTCAACCTGCCCGGCGACAAGGCGGCCGACCTCAAGCTCAATGACCGCCGCACGCAGGACTTCCTGGCCCTGCTGAAGAAGAAGGGCACGGTCGTCGATGCGACGATGACGGCCTTCGAGGCCCAGTACACGCAGCGCCAGGGGCAGCCCAATCCCAGCTATGCGATGGTGTCCGCGAACTGGCCGGCTGTGCTGCAGCGCAGCTATCTGTCGGCCGAAGTCGACATGGACGACACCAAGGCCCGGCGCTGGGGCGCGAGCTGGAAGGTCATGATGGACTTGCTGCGCCGCATGCACGCGGCCGGCATCCCGCTGGTGGCGGGTACGGACGCAACGCCCGGCTTTGCGCTGCAGCGCGAGCTGGAGCTCTACGTGCAGGCCGGCATCCCCGCCGCGCAGGCGCTGAAGATCGCGACCTGGAACGGCGCCAGATACAGCGACCGCCTGAGCGAGATTGGCAGCATCGAGCGCGGCAAGCGCGCCGACCTCGTGCTGATCGACGGCGACCCGGTGGCCGACATCCGCGCCATCCGGCGCATTGCGCTGGTCATCAAGGGCGAGCAAGCGCTGTCGCCCTCGGCCCTCTACCAATCCATGGGCATCCTGCCCTTCGTGCCCGCCGCGGAGATCATCAAGTRAAGCCGGAATTGAAGCGATTGGCCGCACTGCTGCTGGCCCTGCCGCTGATCGCCCAGGCCGACACGACGCTGCGCTTCTGCGCCGCCGGCAGCCCCAAGACCTTCGACCCGGCGATGACCGACAGCGGCATCGACCATGTCGCCCACATGCCCATCTTCAGCAACCTCATCGAGGTCAAGCGCGGCACGGATCAATTGATTCCTGGCCTGGCAACGAGCTGGAGCATCAGCCCCGATGGCCTGGCCTACACCTTCGAGCTGCGCCGAGGCGTGACCTGGCATGCCGTCGAAGGCTTCAAGCCGACGCGCGAGTTCAATGCCGACGACGTGATCTTCACGTTCGGCCGCCTGCTCAGCCGTGACAGCGCGTTTGCCAAGGCCTTTCCGAGCGTGTCGCCCTATGTGGCGTCCTTCGGCTGGGAGAAGCTCATCACCAAGGTCGAGAAGCTGGGCGAGCACCAGGTGCGCATCACTCTGGCCGAGCGCGACGCGTCCTTCCTGTCGGCGCTGAGCTTCGCCTTCACGATGATCCAGTCGGCCGAGCTGGGTGCCCAGCTGCTCAAGGCCGGCACGCCGCAGCGCATCACGCAGATGCCCGTCGGCACCGGCCCCTTCCAGTTCAAGAGCTTTCGCGCCGACAGTGTCATCCGCTACGTGAAGCACCAGACGTGGTGGCGCAAGGACGAGAGGCCGCGCGCCGACCAGCTCGTCTTCGCGATCACGACCGATGCCAGCGTGCGCGCCCAGCGCCTCAAGCGCGACGAATGCGACATCGCCTACCCGGTCGGCCCGGCCGAGCTGGACGAGTTGAAGAAGGACCCCAACATCAAACTGGCGACAGCGGCCGGCATGAACATCGGCATCCTGGCCTACAACACCAAGCGCCCGGCCCTGTCCAAGGTCGAGGTGCGCCAGGCCCTGGACATGGCCATCGACAAGGCGGCCATCGTCCGCACCGTCTACGGCGACGCCGGCGTGCTGGCCAGCAGCGTCATCCCGGCCGCCAACTGGGCCCATGACGCCACGCTCAAGCCCGTGCCCTACGACCCGGCCAAGGCCCGTGCCATGTTGCAGAAGGCCGGCGTGCTGCCACTGGACATCACGCTGTGGGCCATGCCGGTGGTGCGCCCCTACAACCCCAACGGCCAGCGCATGGCGCAGATGATCCAATCCGACTGGGCCAAGGTCGGCGTCAACGCGCGCATCGTCACCTATGAGTGGGGCGAATACCTGCGCCGCATCGATGCCGGCGAGCATGACGCCGCGCTCAGCGGCTGGAATGGCGACCCAGAGCCCGCCAACACGGCCGGCCAGCTCGCCTGCGGCTCGGCCAGCGGCAGCTTCTGGTGCAACCCGACCTACGACAAGCTGCTGGCCGAAGCCAGGCAAGCGTTGAAGCAGGAAGACCGCAAGGCCATCTACGCCAAGGCCCAGCGCATCGCGATGACGGAGCTGCCCTGGACACCCATCGCCCACGGGCGCTTGGCCRTGCCCGAGCGCGCAGCGGTCAAAGGCTTCATCCTGGATCTGGATGGCGGCATGTATTTCGACGGCGTGACGCCGCGCTAAACAAGGAAAACGAGATGAGTATCAAGAGCGACAAATGGATCCGCCGCATGTGCCAGGAGCACGGCATGATCGAGCCCTTCGAGCCCGGCCAGGTGCGCGAGCAGGACGGCCGCAAGATCATCAGCTACGGCACCTCCAGCTACGGCTACGACATCCGCTGCGCGCCCGAGTTCAAGGTCTTCACCAACATCCACAGCACCGTGGTGGACCCGAAGAACTTCGACGAGAACAGCTTCGTCGACATCAACAAGGACGTCTGCATCATCCCGCCCAACAGCTTCGCGCTGGCGCGCACGATGGAGTACTTCCGCATCCCGCGCAATGTGCTGACGGTGTGCCTGGGCAAGAGCACCTATGCCCGCTGCGGCATCATCGTCAACGTGACGCCCTTCGAGCCCGAGTGGGAAGGCTATGTGACGCTGGAGTTCAGCAACACCACACCGCTGCCGGCCAAGATCTACGCTGGCGAGGGCTGCGCCCAGGTGCTGTTCTTCGAGAGCGACGAGGYCTGCGAGGTCAGCTACAAGGACCGCGGCGGCAAGTACCAGGGGCAGGTGGGGGTGACGTTGCCCAAGGCATGAACTTGACAGCCCCTCGTCCGGTCTCGCGCCGCTGAACGCGGGCGAACCCAGCCGGTCCCCCAAGGGGACGGCGATGCTTGCGGCATTGAGCCACAAGCACATCGCCAAGGCGGGCCGGCTTGGGAGCGGCCCGGCACTCGGCCCGCAAAGGCTCACCCACCTATCACCGCCAGATATTGGACCAACCCGATCCGACCCGCCCGCATCACCCGCTTGTGATTCCAGCGAAACAAGGGCGCCAGCACCGGCGCCAGCCAGCGCAGGATGCCTGGCGGCAGGGTGACGCGCCAGACGAAGGTGACGTCGGTATGCCCGCCCGCCTCCGGCAGGGCTTGCTTCATCAGCCAGATGCCTTCCCCTGCCATCGTGCCGCCCGCCCGGGCGCGCAGGCGCTCTTCGCGCAGCACTTCCGTCACCTCCAGCACCAGGTGCAGCCGGTAGCCCAGGCCGGTGCGGAAGGTGAGCTGCTGCTGGCGGCCCACGCCCTGGGCGTCGCCGTCGACGAGGCGTTTCACGGCGACGACCCCCGGCCACCACAGCGGCCAGTGCTCGGTCTGGGTGATGGCCTGCCAGACACGGGGGACCGGCGCATCCAGGCGCCAGTGGCTGACGAGGTCAAAAAAGGCGACTTGAGGCATGCAAAGGGGATACGCCAGGCTACCCAGGGTAGATGCCTAGGTTTACGCTGCATCCGGAATTCTTACCGCTGCGTATCAGCCTTCCATGACCTCGACCATCGCCACCCCCGCCC
>NZ_JBFULE010000085.1:0-13133 GCF_056400485.1 Roseateles sp. P5_B10 | reverse complement strand
CCCTGTACCTCACCAATGTGTCATCCAAGAGCCTGTACACGGTTCAGGGTGACGCAGTCACTGGTTCGGCGCCCACCTACTGCAACCATTGTGAACAGCCCATCGCCGTGTATGGCGACGTTCGCACCATGGGCAATGGCAGTGGCTTTGGCGGCCGCTACAACCTCGATCTGACGCAAACCGGCACGACCTATGTGCAGTCGACCAGCGTGGGCCTCGTCGATGGTGCCACCGACGGCCGGCGCAACTATGCCGTCGCAGCCGGCTTTGGCGGCAACCCCTCGGGCGTCTACTCCTTCGACCGTGAATGGGGCGACCCGACCTTGCTGTTTCTGCTGGACGACGGTGCCCGGGCCTCGGGCATCACCTACGACCCGACCAACAACACGCTTTGGCTGCAGGCCACCCTGAACACGCCGAGTGGCGCCGCAGGCGAGCTGCGGAACTATCAGATGGATGGCCGGCTGATGACTTCCCTCAGCGATTTGGTGGGTGGTGCATTGGCGATGGACTACGCTGACAACACGTTGTGGGTGGTTCGGGGGCCGACGCAGTATTTCGACCAGTACAGCCGCAGCGGCATGCTGCTGCAAACCACGTCCTATGCAGGCCTAGTCGGCAAGAACGGCACCGGCGCCGAATTCGATCTGGCTGCGGCGGCGACCACAGTGCCCGAACCGGGCAGCCTAGTCATGGCCCTTACCTCGCTGGCGGGGTTGGGCATGGTCAGCCGCAGACGCCGGAGTCGGTCCTGAAGTTCCGAGCCGGCCAATCGCCACGACGCAGGTTGAAGCGCCAAGTCATAGCCTTGTGYAATGCGATTGATGAAGCTATCAACTCGCGCCAGCCGGCGGTCCACCCCGGGTGATGGCGGTGCGGTAGGACGCTAAGCCTGGCGTTGTGCAGGCGCTCTCCTGGATCGAGCGCTGGGCCGATGCCGCCAGGTAACGGGACCCGTGGCGCGGCCTGGTGCCGTGGCTACACTCACGTCTGGGTGCTGGGCCGAACCGCGGACCAGCAGGTTGTTTGCGATGGTCGGGCCGCCTCGCGGATCAACCGCGACCATGCCCTCGATGTCTGACGACGCCGTCCAGTACACCGCCCTTGCTCTGTTCGTGCTCGCCCTGGCACATACGTTCGCAGCCAAGCAGTTCGAACGCCTTTCCCACCGCTTCCCAAGGCACGCAGGCCTGTTCCATCTCCTCGGTGAGGTGGAGGTGGTGTTCGGATTCTGGGCCATCGTCCTGATTGTCGCGATGGGCGTGATGCAAGGTGGCAGTCAAGCACTCACCTATGCGGAATCGCGCAACTACACCGAGCCGCTGTTCGTCTTCGTGGTGATGGTGGTGGCTGCTTCCCGGCCGGTGCTGCGCACCATCATTTGGGCGGTCGACGGCATCACCCGGGTCTTGCCGCTGCCCACGCCGCTGACCAGCGCCTGGCTGGGCCTGGCTGCCGTGCCGCTGCTGGGCTCGCTCATCACCGAGCCCGCGGCCATGACCATTGCCGCGCTGATGCTTGCCCCGCAGGTCTTCCGTCCCGAGGTGCCCGAGCGCCTGAAATACCTGTCCCTGGGCGTGCTGTTCGTCAATGTATCGATCGGCGGCACGCTCACCTCCTACGCCGCGCCGCCGGTGCTGATGGTTGCGAGCACCTGGCAGTGGGACAGCGCCTTCATGTTCACGCATTTCGGCTGGAAGGCGGCGGTGGCCGTGGTCACCAACACCACCATCGTGACGTTCGTGCTTCGCAAGCATCTGCTCGCCGCGCCGGTCGATGCGGCGCCAGCGGAAGCTGTCGTTCCTTTGCTGGTGGTGTTGGTGCATCTCGCGTTGCTTGCTGGTGTCGTCCTGCTCGCCCACCATCCAGTTGCGTTTCTGGGCCTCTTCCTGATGTTCCTCGGCTTCACGCAGGCCTATGAACGGCATCAAAGCCCGCTGATCCTCAAGGAGGCGCTGCTGGTGGCCTTCTTCCTGGCAGGCTTGGTTGTGCTTGGCGGTCTTCAGGGCTGGTGGTTGCAACCCATCGTCTCGGCGCTGGAACCAGTGGCCCTGTTCTTCGGCGCGCTTGGACTGACCGGCATCACCGACAACGCGGCGCTGACCTATCTCGGCTCCCTCATTACCAGCATCTCGGAGGACGCGAAGTACATGCTGGTGGCCGGCGCCGTAGCCGGCGGGGGACTGACGGTGATCGCTAACGCGCCGAACCCGGCCGGCGTCGCACTGCTAAAGCGGGGATTCGAGGATGAATCCATTGGCGCTGGTGGGTTACTCCTGGGGGCGCTCGGCCCGACTGTTCTGGCGGCTGCCGCCTTTTTGCTGTTCTGAGGCTAGGCACGGTCTCCCTGCTGCTTCTTCTGCAATGGAAGGATGTGAAATGAAGCAATCAGACGAGCAACTGATTCGAGACTTGGTATCGACGTGGGTGTCGGCCACATGCGATGGCGACGCCAACGGAGTTCTTGGCGTCTTGGCTAGCGGCGCCGTATTGCTGACGCCCGGAAAGGCGCCAATGACAAGAACTGATTTCGCCAAGGCCGCCGAAGCGAAAGCCGGGAAGCTGCCCAAAGTTGCCGTGGAGCGCGAGATCCTCGAAATAGAAGTGTTGGGCGATTGGGCGTTCATGCGAACTCGCATGACTGCAACGGTTCCTTCGACCGATGGGTCGCCTCCCACCTCACGAGACGGCCACACGCTGACGATCCTGCGCAAAGAAGGCGGCGCCTGGAAGGTAGCCCGTGACGCAAATCTAGTTGGCCGGGTGAACTAGCGACAGCCATCACGGCGTTGGCCTTGGACCCTTGAACATCAACCGCACCTATGCTCGCAGACACTCAGTCGGCGCCTGCCCAGGGAGGAAGAACAGGGGGCCAAATCCCAGCGGAATATTGCAAGCTACATGTCGCCCAACGGGATCCCGCCGGCCTTCTCGTCGGCGTTGAGGACCACGATCAGCTTGGCCAGGTCTTTCTTGAGGCGGCGCAATGTGGGGGCGTCGAGTGAGTGCAGAGCGCCTGGTAGAACGCCAGCAAAGGGGCCGGGCACCTTGCGAAGAGCCTTGGTTCCGTCTGGCAGCAAGTAAAGCTGTACGGCTCTTCGATCAAGGCTCTCCTTGCGTGTGCCCACCAGCCCCTTTTCGATGAGCACCTTCACCAGATTGCTGGCGGTGGACTGATGGATATCCATCGCACGTGCCAGATCGCTGACACCTACGCCGGGTCGCTCCTGAACGATGCTCAACGCCCAAGCCTGCGCCCCGCCCAGCCCCGACTTCTTCTCGACCTGCTGAAAGTGCGTCTTGACCGTGCTCAGCACCTGCCGGAACTGCCTCAGCACTTGCGCTGCGTCATCGTTCTGATGGGCTTCGCCCTCGGACTGAAGGGGGCTGGAGGGTTGTCGGCTGGCCATGCGCAAATCATAAGGACAGCTCGGGCGGCATCTGGGCTCTAAAGCGCGCAAGCGCAGCGTCGACCATGCCCTCAGGGCTGCCCCGGTCTGCATGCTGCTGGCGCAGATAGCTCGCGTCGCTGCCCTCGTGCGTGGCCTCGTACAAATGGTCGAGCGCAGCGCGGCTCCCCAGCCGGTCAGCATGTGGCTCCAGGTGTCGCAGCGTCGCGAGAATGTCCTCGCGCAGCGACAGCGTCTCATAACCCTTGGGGTGCACGATGGTGCCATCCAGCCCGAAACGGCAGGCCTGGAAGCGGTTGTAGTTGTAGACCAGGTAGTCGTCTTCCACGGGCGGCGGCTCGCTGCGCTCCAGCAGATGGGCGCACAGTGCCTGCAGATAGCAGGCGAGCGCGGCAGCCCGCTCCACGGTCAGTGGCGTGTCGCAGACCCGCAGCTCGATGGTGCCGAACTCCGGCTTGGGGCGGATGTCCCAGTAGAWGTCCTTCATGCTCTTGACGATGCCTGTGCGCTCCATGTGGACGAAGTAGCCATGCTCGAAACCGCGCCAGTCCAGCACGAACGGCGCGCGGCCGCTCAACGGGAAAGCGAACACGGAGTTCAGCCGCGCCGAGTTGAACAGCGTGTCCTTGCCCTGCACGAACGGCGACGAAGCCGACAGCGCGATGAAGTGGGGCACGTAGCGGTTCAGCGAATGCAGCAGGAACATCGCATCGTCGCCGGACGTGCAGCCCACGTGAACGTGTTGCCCGAAGATGGTGAACTGCTTGGCCAGGTAGCCGTACAGGGCAGAGACCTCCTTGAAGCGGGGCTTGGAGTAGATCTTGCGCTGGCTCCACTGCTGGAAGGGGTGTGTCCCGCCTCCGCACACGCCGACGTTGAGGGTGTCGCCGGCGCGCACCAGCGCATCGCGGATGTCGCGCAACTGGGACAGCAAGCCCGTGTGCGAGGTTTGGATGTCTGTGGAGATCTCGATCATGCTTTCGGTGATCTCAGGCACCACGTTGCCAGGGAACTTGGCGCGGCCCAGCAGGTCGAGCATGTCCGGGCTCGCGTCGATCAGGTCGAAGTCGCTCAAGGACACCAGCTGCAGCTCGAGCTCGACCCCAAGGGTCAAGGCGGCCGACTTGGTAAAGGCTTCCAGGGCCATCAGTGCTCCGCAGATTCGGGGGTTTCGCGGGCCCAGATCAGCGCCCGCTGCGTCACGATGGGCCCCGCCAACTCGAGCAGCAACGTTGCTGCTGCCAGGGGGGCGAGTTGATCGATGAGGTCGACCCCGAGGTAGCGGGCCTGCTCCAGCAACAGGATCACGAAGACGGAGATCGGCGTCATGGCCATCCCCGTCAACATGCCCTTGCGCACCGAGATGCCGCTCCACCGGGCTAGCAGCGTGACGCCGATCACCTTGGCAAAGGCCCGCACGGCGATCAATCCCAGCCCGAGTCCAAGTCCGCTGACGACACGGTGCCACTCCAGCGTGCTGGCGACGAACATGAACAGCACCACGGTCAGCAAGTCCCCGAGCGCCCCGAAGTTGCGCTGCGTGGCGCTGAAGGTGACGCGCCGGTGGCGAGCCATCAGGCCAAACGTGAGCGTTGCCAGCACGGGCGAGAGCTTGAACGCGTGCGCGACTGCCACCAGCAACATGACCGAGATCGCGAACGCAACCGTCGCATCGCGGCTGAGGTTGCCGAGCCGACGAAGCAACGCCGGCACCGTGGCGCCGAAGATCGCTCCAAGCGCCACGGAGGCAGCAAGCAGCACAACGCTGTTCAGCGCTGCCTGCACCAGGCTGCCTGAACTCTGGAAAGTCCAGACACCCACGACCACCTTGAAGGTGAACACCGCCAGCACACAGTTCAGGCCGGTCAGGTGGATCAGCCGTTCCGTGACCTGGCCCGAGCTGCGCTGCTCGTTGATCACGCGCATGACTGCGGCCGGCGAGGTGGACATGGCCAGCGAAGCCAGCAGCAGCGACGTGAGCGTGGGCAACCCGCAGAGCCATGCCAGCAGCATCACGTAGGCAAAGGTCAGGCCCGACTCCAGCAGGCCGCTCGCCGCCAGCCACGGGTTGTGCCGCAGCCAGTTGAGGTTGATGCGATACCCGAACTCAAACAGGATCAGGCCGAAGGCGATGTTGGCGAGCAGCATCATCGTGCCGCCCGTCGTCGCCGTCAGCAACCCGGCCTGCGCTGGCCCCAGCGCGAACCCGACTACGCCGTACAGACTGATGCGGGGCAGCCCGGTCCATCGGTGCCCCAGCTCGCCGACGACCCACGCCAACGCGACGGCGATGGGCCAACCCAACTCCTGCAGCGCAGTCAGTCCGTAGAGCATCTGAACCCGCGAAAAAAGAGGGCACCTCGCCGGTGCCCAAGCCAGTTKGCCCGCCTGCGCTCACGCGGTCGGCGGGCTCTTGGACCGTCGTTATCTGCTACTTGGTCGCGAAGGGGTACACGACGTCGGCGCGTCGGTTCTGCGCCCAAGCCCATTCATCGTGCCCCGTTGCGCGAGGTTTTTCCTCGCCGAGGCTCACCGCCTCCACTTGCGAATCACGAACGCCGAACACCATCAGCGCCGCCTTGACCACTTCTGCTCGACGCTGGCCCAACGCAAGGTTGTACTCCCTGCTGCCCCGTTCGTCCGTATTGCCCTCAATCCTGATTTGCAGCGTTGGCATGCGGGCGAGATAGCTGCCATGAGTCTCGATCAGATGCTTGTCCTGGTCCCTCAAAGCGGAGCCGTCGTACTCGAAATAGACGCTTCGATCCCGATACAGGGCGTTGTTCGGATCCAGGTGGGCTGCGAGCACAGGCCGCATGGGCGCAGCAGGAGGCGGGGCGCTTGCAGCGTTCGGCGCGGGCGCTGCCGTCGTCGGCGCCGTGTATGCCACGTTCTTCGGCGGCTCGACGAGCTTGGTACTGCTACAGGCCGCCAAGATCAGGGGAAAGGCGCACATCAGTGCGCGCGATGCGAAGGTTTTCATCTGATGTCAGCCGGGGGTGCCGGCCCGTAAATTTGGCAACGCAAGCGTAACATATACATTTGTACAAATGTTGTGTGACACGATCGCCCCATGACATCGCCAAGACATCAGCAACCGAAGCAGCCCGATGTTGTTGCATCGATTCGCGACGACTTCTCGGACTGGCGCCAATGGCTGGGACGGTTCGTCGTCCTGCTCTTCGCAGTCCTGGCTGGGCTGTCAGTGGTGGGCTTCACGTGGCTGTGCGAACGTGCGTTGGGTGGCTTTGCGGCTATCCGGGCGGTTTATGGGTGGTTGCCCTTCATCTGGACGCCTTTTTGCCTCGGCCTTCTGGTTTGGCTGACCCAGCGATTCGTGCCTGGCGCCGCAGGCTCGGGCATCCCCCAGGTGATGGCCGCGCTTGAACCAACAGTGGACGAGCAAGGCCGCAGCATCTTCGTGTCGCTGCGCCTCAGCGCGGCAAAGGTAATCCTCACCGCGGGCGGGCTGATGGCGGGGCTCGCCAGCGGGCGGGAGGGGCCTTCGGTGCAGATCGCCGCCGGCGTGATGCATCACGCTCGCCGCTGGTTGCCCAAAGGATCTCCCGTGTCCGATCACGGCTTGCTGATCGCTGGTGGTGCAGCCGGTATCGCAGCCGCGTTCAACGCGCCCYTGGCCGGCGTCATGTTCGCGATTGAAGAGCTGAGTCGGCGCATCGAGCAACGCAACAGTGGCCTGATCATTGCCGCCATCGTGCTGGCCGGCCTCATGGCGGTGTCGGCCTTCGGTAACTCGACCTACTTCGGCGTGATTCGTGTGCCGCCGCTGGAGCCGGGATTCCTGTTCCCCGCGCTGCTGGTGACCTTGGCCAGCGGCGCCTTGGGTGGCTTGTTCTCGCGACTTCTGCATGCCTCGCTGGTCGGCACGCCGGATCGGCTCAGCCGCTGGCGCAATAGCCATCCTGTGGCGTTCGCGATGGCATGCGGGCTGGCTATCGCGCTGATCGGCTGGGTGAGCGGCGGCACCAGCTTCGGCAGCGGCTACGACTACACGCGGCGCCTGCTGGAAGGGCATACCGACATGCCGCTGCTGTACGTCACCCTGCGTTTCGTGGCCACTTGGCTGGCTGTTTGGTCCGGGGTGCCAGGCGGTATCTTTGCGCCTTCGCTGGCCATTGGCGCAGGAATTGGCAACGACGTGGCCCTGTTAACGGGCTGGGCGGACAGTTCGTCCGCGTTGATCGCACTGGGCATGGCAGCCTTCCTGGCCGCAGTGACCCAGGCGCCGCTCACGGCTTTCATCATCGTCATGGAGATGGTGGACGGCCACGCGATGGTGCTCAGTCTGATGGCGGCCGCGCTCGGCGCCAAGCTGGTCGCCCGCTGGATCAGCCAGCCGCTGTACGGTACTTTGATGCTGGCGCAACTGGCGCGTCTACACCCGCTCGCGCCCCAGCCTCAGCCGGCCGGCGCCAGTGAGGACTCCCGCGCTTCCTGACCCGCCCCGTCGTCTTCTGGGTCCGCGCTGGCGACGTGCTCGTGCCTTGAGGCTTTGGATGCGTTACTTGCCGCGCGGCCGGTTCTTGTCCCAGATGGCCAGCAGGATGAGCCCATACGACAAGAGGCGCACGCCGTAGTGCGATGCGCTGTCTTCGTTCCATGACGCGGTCAGTGCCATGTGGACCCTGTTGGCGGCCTCGATGAAGAACGACAGCATGAAGAACAGGAAGAACCTGTCCCGGGTGCTGCGCCAGTAGCGCAGGAAGAACAAGCCCGCGACAAAGGTCAGCGCGGCGATGCCGCCAAGCAGGAACGAATTCAGTGCTTCGGTACTCACTGATCACCCTCAAGGACGAGACCCGCGACCAGCAGCGCCATCGCCACCAGCGCCGTGACCAGCCGCCACGACGACAGATCGATGTGGGCGAACAACGTCTTATCGAGCACCAGCAGGACGTTGTTCGCCGTCAGYCCGACGAAACACAGGCCGCTCCACAGCAGGATCCGGAACCCATTCCTGGCATGGCTGCGCAACAGCAGGAATGCGCAGGTCAGCGCGGTCAAGGCGCACAGGCCGTAAATCAGCTTGTCCACGTCAGGTGTCCTTTCGCCACTTGAAGGCGTCCGCAAAACGCATCGCGGTCTTCTGGGTCGCGTTGTGAATGAGGTTGGTCACGCCCACCAGATTCTCGCGGTAGGCCTGCTCCAGCCTAGCCACCGAGTCAACCAGCATCTCGTCGGGGGCGTACCAGTAGTGCTCGTCCTCGCACGCGAGGATGCGTGCTTTGCAAAGGGCCTGCAGCAGTTCAGCGACCGCACGATCCTGCAGATAGAGCGCCCGTGCCACTTCGGCGACCGTACGGCGCAACGAAGGCTCGCGATGGAAAAGCAGCATCGCTTCGAGGTGCGGCACGGAAGGCACGCTGGTCAGCACAAAGCGTGTGACGTCGTCGGGAATATTGCGAGACTGGTTCACGCAGCGCCCGGCAAAGAGAAGCAAATATCCGACCGAATGTACTTCGTTCGCGCCAGCATCACTGGGCCTGCCCGGAGGCGGCCAGCAGAGCTTTCCTCAGGTGCACAAGGCGCATCTTCATCCGGCGCTCGTTGACGGGTCCCAATCGAAGCAGCCATTTCTGGCCCGCCGACAACGACTCAAGCGCGGGGTCGGCAAACTGGTACAGAACCCATGGCCGCGGTGGTTGCACGGAAGGGTCGAACGCTGGAAGCTTGACCTCGAGCGGACCGTCAGGTACCGGCGTATCGAGCAGATGGTCAATGATGGCCAAAAGTCGGTCGTTGAACCGTCCCTTGGGATATCCCAAGTCGACGTAGGCGTCTTGCAGCATGGGGTACATGCGGCGATACAACTCCGCCAACTGGGCGGCATCGACGGTCTCGACAAGTAGCAGCAATGGCGCATATCGCAGCCCGTTGTCCGGATCGATGTAGGTGTGGCCGGCCTGCTGGCGCACGGTGAAGCGGCCAAGCGTTGGATTGACGGGCCACAGGCGTGCTGACACCTGCTCGCGATCCATGTTGTCGACCGTGGCAACCACCCGATGCGCGAAATCGTCGACCTGGAGCTGGCTGGCAACCGCCTTGCGGCCGAGCAGGTCGATCAATGCATCTGCTAAGCCCGTGAGCTGCAGCGGATCGGCTGGTGAGGGCTCGGGAACCGAGGCCGCCGCCACAGGTGCAAGCGAGACGGAAGCTGCAGGCGCCGGAGCAGACGCAGACGCCGCCGAACTCGCTGACGCAGGAGCCGGCGCCAAACCGCCCCGGAACTCCTGCCTCTGCTGGCGCACGTACCAAGCGCCGGCCAGGACTGCCRCAGTGAGCGCTGCAAGTGCGGCGGCTTTCGACGTGGTGAGCATGGGCGCGATGGCGCTGAAACTACATTGGTACAAATGTACCATCGCGCAGAGAATATTCACCGTGCGAAGGACCATGAGGATGACAAGCCAGACGCAACGTGCGGTGCTATACCGAATGGTGATGCCCGAACACGTCTGCCCGTTCGGCCTCAAATCACTGGACCTCTTGAGGCGCCACGGCTACGAGGTGGAGCACCACCACCTGTCGAGCCATGCTGAAACCGAGGCCTTCAAAAAGCTGCACGGCGTACAGGCGACGCCGCAGACTTTCATTGATGGCCGGCGCATTGGTGGGCATGAAGCCCTGCGGGCCTTTTTCGGTGATCCGGTGAAAGGCGAGGGTGACGTGAGCTACGCACCGATCGTCGCGTTGTTCAGCATGGCCGCAGTGATGGCACTTGCGGCAGGTTGGGACGAAAGAAACGGCGTCTTGATCGTGCAAGCCGTGGAGCGCTTCGTCGCCATTTCGATGTGCCTGCTCGCGCTTCAGAAACTGCGGGATGTCGAGAGCTTTTCCACCATGTTCCTCAACTACGACCTGCTCGMCAGGGTTGGGTTCGCTACGCCTACATCTACCCATTTGCAGAGGGGCTGGCTGGTGCGCTGATGCTTGCAGGCGTAGGCCCCTGGCTCTCCGCCCCGTTGGCCCTGTTCATCGGCACCGTCGGGGCGGCCTCTGTCTTCAAAGCGGTCTATGTTGACAAGCGCGAACTCAAGTGCGCTTGCGTCGGTGGCGATAGCCAAGTGCCCCTTGGATTCGTGTCGATGACAGAGAACCTGATGATGGTTGCCATGGCGTGCTGGATGGGGTCGAAGGCTTTTGTAGTCGGCGCGCTTTAGGTGGACCTGCCCCGGAACCCGTGGCGGCGGTCGAGTAAACCTGGCACCGCCACTGAAAATGCACCGCCGCTGACCGTCACGACCGGAGGGCGCCATGGCACAGAACGGCGAAGCACTGCAGGCCTACAAGATCCAACGGGCCTTGCTGCAACAAACGCTCCAGGAAGAGCGAGAAGCATTCTTCGCCATCATTGCTGCCCATCGGCGCGCCGCTCAGGGCGAAGGCACAGGCCCGACGGAGCAGATGACCGCTGAGCGCGAGCGATTGATGCGCTTGGCCGGCCGGGTTCAGCACGAGATCGATTTGCTGGCAGAGAAGTACTGGGGCTGAGCACGGGGCACGCCCGCTGTGCGGCTCGGCGCCAGCGAGTGCAGTCAGACCGACGACATCAGGCGCGGACTCCCCACTTCGATGAAGCAGCGTTCGAAGTTGGCGTGAGTGCGGATGCGCCCAGCCAGCTCGTCGTCGAATCTCGTGACGAGCTCGATCGCTTCAGCCAAGGCCTCGCGCGCGGCCGCTCGCCACGCGACAACCGCATCGGGCTGCGGCTCCGCTGCGTGAATGCCGCCAGCAGCCTGGCATGCGGCTTTAGCCTCGAGGACGGCCTCCTGGCTGCCAAACTTCGTGCAGAGTGCGTCGCGCGCGTAGTCGGCAATCGAAGACTCGTCGTCCGGCTCGAAGGCGCTCGCTTCGATCCAGACGTCAAAGATCCGCCTGTGGAGCCCAAACGGCTTTTGCTCGGCTTCCGGAGTGCCGTTGGGTCCGACCATCACGCAGCTGCAATCGAGCTGCGGGTTGTCGTGAGACAGCTCTGACGTCAGGGCAGGCAGTCCTGCCGCCTCCCATGCGGCCCAATACGCCTCGCCGATCGCGGCAAGCCATGCGCGCACCGCCTCGGGCATGGCGCCCGACTCGCAG
Source organism: Roseateles sp. P5_B10 (assembly GCF_056400485.1). Lineage (NCBI taxonomy): Bacteria > Pseudomonadati > Pseudomonadota > Betaproteobacteria > Burkholderiales > Sphaerotilaceae > Roseateles > Roseateles sp. P5_B10. Next base: position 1,626 of record NZ_JBFULE010000085.1, on the reverse strand, counting down.
ACATACCGCTTTCCGGTGGCCAGCGCGGCTTGATGGGCCGTTACCACATTGGCGGCGCCGAAGTGGCGGTCCAGGATCTTGCGTGCGACGTCGCGAGCCGCTGGCTCGGTGTCCGCGCTGAAGGGGCTGAGTTCAAACCAGAGGGCGTACGGCGCCTGTGCGTCCGAAGGGCAGGGCGAGGCTGACATGGGAGCAGAGGTTGGCCGCAAGGCATTGCCATTCCCGTAGCCGAGGCCGTACCAGAGCTCCAGTGCTTCATGGCGGCGATTCGCCAGGAACTCGGCGTACTTGTCTTCGCCAATCTCGCGCTTCAGGCGAGCGCTCTCGTCGGCGTAATGCGGGGATTCAGTTGCTTCCCATACGGGCACACAGCCCATGTCAATGTCGGGGTGGATGGTCAGGCCGAGGCCGGACGAATGCACTGCCTGCGCCCTGGCGCTTTCGTCGACGTTCATGGCCCAGTCAGCGCGCCATGGAGCTCTGGCATCACTCTTTTGCGGCGAGAAGTCGGTGTACCCGCGTTCGCGCCACATCTGACGGAGCTGGCGCGCGAGCTTGGCCTTCATCGCGTTGAAGGCCGACTCGCCCATCTCCAGGATGAGCTCCTTCTCGCGGCTCCTCGACACGTCAGCGGGGCCATGGACCCACAGGATGTCGTCGTACTCGATCTGGAAACACAGGCCGGATCGGTGCCAGGCAAGTGGCACCTCGACACTGTTGACCTTCTCGTCAATCTCCCAGTCCTGACGCCATGAAGCTTGGGAATCCATGTCGGTACCTCGCTGTGTTCGTTTGAAGTCTAGGCCGCGAGCTCAAGGTGCCGATGCTCGTGGGTGCTGGGCGCTTCCCTGAGATCGGTTTGGCGGGTTTCGTGCTGCCGGGTGCGCTGTTCCACCTGTCTGAGCAGACCGCCAAGCACTGGGTCAGCGGCGATGCGACGGCGCGCCTCGCTGATCGCTGGCGCGAATTCTGGGCTGGCCTTGACCGTGTAGGTCAGGAAACTGTCGTGCCTCTCTGGGAAAACCTGCCACCAGGCAATGATGCTGTCGGGGTCGGTCAGCTTCAATTCCATGTTCTCGCTCCCTGAGCGTGCGATTGGGGTACGAGGCAATGCACCTCGGTCCCTGACCTTTGCCGGTTTGCACCCGTGGCTCGGCTCGATTCGAGAGCCCGGCTGCGAGCGCGGTAGCCGTTGCGAATCTGCTGGTCGGCCGCTGCGATTGGGCATGCGCCAGGCGCGGCGGTGAGCCAGTGGCGCGCTGCGTTCAGCGCTTGCTCGTGCGACTCGCAGTGGTCGCTCATGCCGAAGTGCGCGGTGAACACGACGAGCCATTCATTGGGTGTGTAGGCGTAGTGGGCGGCCGGAATGACGTCGATGCAGGCCTCGTCCAACTGCTCGAGGTCTTCGATCGTGGCCTGTCTCGGTGACTCTGCCTTGAATGCGGCGTTCAGTGCCGCCTGGGTTGCCCTGGTCCAGCGCACGATGCTGGGCAGGTGGTTGCCGGCCCAGTACGCCGGCAGTCCACCCGCTTCCTCGAAAGCGGCCTTGGCGCCTAGGACTTGCCAGGCAACGCCCAACTGGTCTTCCAGCGCCTTCCTGGCCGCGTCCATGGCTTGGTTCGGCAC
>NZ_JBFULE010000084.1:0-13262 GCF_056400485.1 Roseateles sp. P5_B10 | reverse complement strand
ATCATCAACACGAAGGCTCCCACCAGCACCAGCGTGATGAGCAGGAACATGCGGCCGTTGACGCCGCCCAGGAACAGGATGCCCATCGCGATGGCCGCGATGACCATGAAGGCGCCCATGTCGGGTTCAGCCAGCAGCAGCAGGCCGATGAAGGCCAGCGAGATCGCGATCGGCGTGACGGCCTGGAAGAAGTTCTCCCGGGCGTCCATCTTGCGCATCATGTAGTTGGCCGCGTACAGGGCGATGCCGAACTTGGCCAGCTCCGAGGGCTGGAAGTTCATGACACCCAGCGGAATCCAGCGCCGCGCGCCGTAGACGACCTTGCCTATGCCAGGGATCAGCACCGCGACCAGCAGCACCAGGGCGGCGACGAAAACCCAGGGCGCCCAGCGCTCCCAGATGGCTACGGGGATCTGCACGGTGACGAGCCCCGCGACCAGCGCGAAGCCGATGGCGATCATGTGGCGCGTCAGGAAGTGCGTCGGCAGGTATTTGGCGAAGCGCGGGTTGTCGGGCAGCGCGATGGAGGCCGAATAGACCATCAAGAGGCCAAAGGCCATCAGCGCGAGCACCACCCACACCATGGTGATGTCGAAGCCCTGCAACTGCGTCGGCCGGCCGGCCGAAGTCGACACCCAGTCGCGCACCGGCACGCTGGCATCCTCGGCGTCGCTCTTTTTCCAGAGCGACTGCAGCCTGGCGGTGAAGCCGTTCAAGACCGCAGTCATTGATGCACCCTTCGCGCTGCGCGCTGTCCCGCCGAGCGGGAGCGAGCTTGCTTGGGACGGCCCGGCGCGGCGCTCATAGCGCCACCCCGCGTTCGTCGGCGAGACCCTGCACCGTGGCGACGAAGACCTCGGCGCGGTGGGCGTAGTTGCGGAACATGTCCAGGCTGGCGCAGGCGGGGGACAGCAGCACGCTGTCGCCGCTCTGGGCCTGCTGCAGGCACCAGGTCGTGGCGGCCTCCAGCGTCGCGTGGTGCTGCATGGCAATGCCGGTGTTGGCCAGCGCTGCTTCAATCTGAGGCGCATCGCGACCGATCAGCGCCACGGCGCGGGCATGGCGGGCAACACCATCGGCCAGTGGCGCGAAGTCCTGGCCCTTGCCATCGCCGCCGAGGATGAGGACCAGCTTGGCCGGCGCGCGGTCGGCACCCAGGCCGGAGATCGCGGCGACAGTGGCGCCAACATTGGTGCCCTTGGAATCGTCAAAGAACTCGACGCCATCGATGCTGCCAACGGGCTCGACGCGATGCGGCTCGCCGCGATATTCGCGCAGGCCGTGCAGCATGGGGGCCAGCTCGCAGGCGGCCGCCGTCGCCAGCGCGAGTGCCGCCAGCGCATTGGCGGCGTTGTGGCGGCCGCGCACACGCAGCGCGTCGGCCGGCATCAGGCGCTGGATGATGAGGGGCTCTGCCTCATCGCTCTTCTTGCGCTTGATGGTCGGGTCCAGCTCCAGGGCGCGCACCAGCCAGGTCAGGCCGCCTTCATCGACAAGACCGAAGTCGCCTGCGACTTTGGGCGGGTTCAGACCGAAGCGCACGACATGGCGCGACACCGTGCGGCCGGGCTTGCCGCGGCTGCCCTTGACGAACACCGGCGCCGGCACCAGTCCTTCGACCTCAGCATCGTCACGGTTGGCGACGATGACGGACTCGCGACCGAAGATGCGCGCCTTGGCACGACCATAGGCAGCCATGTCGCCATGCCAGTCGAGGTGGTCCTGGGTCAGGTTYAGCACTGCACCGGCCGTGGGTTCGAAGCCGTTGACGCCGTCGAGCTGGAAGCTGGACAGCTCCAGCACCCAGACCTCGGGCAGGGTCTCGAACACCGGGCCGCGCGGTGGCGGTGGGTCAATGGGCAGCGGCGTGTCCTCGTCAGGAAGAACCGCGGCCTCTTCGGCCGTCTCTTCGACGGGAGCGTCCACAATCGCCTCGGCAATGGCTTCAGCGGGCGTTTCGACCGGCGCCGGATCGGGCTCCTTGGCCAGGGCCTCGGTCAGCGTGTCCAGCAGCGTCGGGCCGATATTGCCGGCGACGGCCACGCGCTTGCCGGCACGCTCGACGAGCAGGCCGGTCATGCAGGTCGTGGTCGTCTTGCCATTGGTCCCGGTGATGGCGAGCACGGCGGGTGCGTAGCCGTGCTGGGCCTTCAGCGCGGCCAGTGAATCAGCGAACAGATCCAGCTCGCCCCGCACTGCGGGGCCGTGGGCGTAAACAGCCGCCAGGCGCGCATCCAGCGGCGACAGGCCTGGGCTCTTCAACACCGAGTTGAAGCCCGCCACCATCTCCGCCGTCAGCTCGCCGGTGATGAACTGCGCCGACTCGCCCAGTGCTGCGCGCTGCGGCGGCTGCTCTCGAGAGTCCCACACGGTCACCTTCGCGCCGAAGCCCGCGCACCAGCGCGCCATCGCCAGGCCGGAGTCACCCAGGCCCAGCACGAGCACGCGCTGATCGAGTAGTTGCGGCAGGTCCAGCTTCATGCGGTCACCGCAGCTTGAGGCTGGCCAGGCCGACGAGGCACAGCAGCATCGTGATGATCCAGAAGCGGATGACGACCTGGGTCTCGTTCCAGCCGCTCTTCTCGAAGTGGTGGTGCAGCGGCGCCATCTTGAAGATGCGCCGGCCCTCGCCAAATTTCTTCTTCGTGAACTTGAACCAGCTGACCTGCAGCATCACGCTCAGCACTTCGGCCACGAAGATGCCGCCCATGATGCCGAGCAGGATCTCCTGGCGCGTGATGACGGCCAGCGTCCCGAGGCCACCACCCAGCGCCAGCGCGCCGACGTCACCCATGAACACCTGCGCGGGATGGGCGTTGAACCACAGGAAGGCCAGGCCTGCGCCAGCCATCGCGGCGCAGAAGATCAGCAGCTCGCCGGCGCCCGGGATGTAGGGCAGCAGCAGGTATTTGGAGAACACCGACGAGCCGGTCAGGTAGGCGAACAGGCCCAGGGCGGAGCCGACCATGACGACCGGCATGATGGCCAGGCCGTCCAGGCCGTCGGTGAAGTTGACCGCGTTGCTGGTGCCAACGATGACGAAATAGGCCAGCGCGACGAAGCCCCACACGCCCAGCGGCATGCTGATGGTCTTGAAGAAGGGGATCAGCAGGTCGGCCTTGGGCGGCAGCTCGGTCGAGAAGCCGCTGGACACCCAGCGAAAGAACAGCTGCACGACGCCGAGGAATGACGTCTCCGACACGCTGAACGCGAGATAGAGGGCGGCGAACAAGCCGATCAGCGACTGCCAGAAGAACTTCTCGCGGCTACGCATCCCTTCCGGATTCTTGTCAACGACCTTGCGCCAGTCGTCCACCCAGCCCACGGCGCCGAAACCCATGGTGACCAGCATGACGACCCAGACGAAACGATTGCTCCAGTCGAACCACAGCAGCGTCGACACGCCAATGCCGATGAGGACCAGCACGCCGCCCATGGTCGGCGTGCCGGTCTTGGCCAGGTGGGTCTGCACGCCATAGGCACGCACGGGCTGGCCGATCTTCATTTCGGTCAGGCGGCGGATGACCCAGGGCCCGAAGGCCAGGCCGATCAGCAGTGCGGTCATCGCGGCCATCACGGCGCGGAAGGTGATGTACTGGAAAAGGCGCAGAAAGCCCAGGTCGGGGTAGAGGCCCTGCAGCCACTGGGCGAGGCTAAGCAGCATGGGCGTCTCCGGTTTGTAGGGCAGCGACCACTTGTTCCATCTTCATGAAGCGCGAGCCCTTGACCAGGGTCTGGGCCACGCTGGGTTGTTCTGTGAGTGCTGCAACGAGCGCGGCCGTGTTGTCGAAGGCACGGGCGCCCGGGCCATAAGCCGCTGCGGCGTCACGGGCAGCGCCGCCGGCCGTCCAGAAATGGGCGATTCCGCGCTCGGCCGCATAGGCGCCCACCTCGCGGTGGAAGGCCGGGCCGTCGTTGCCCACCTCGCCCATGTCGCCGAGGATCAGCCAGCCCTCGCCCGGCATGCCGGCCAGCACGTCGATGGCGGCGCGCACGCTGTCGGGATTGGCGTTGTAGCTGTCGTCGATCAGCGTACGGCCGCGCGCATCGGTCTTCAGTTCCGAGCGGCCCTTGACGGCGCGGAAGGCTTCGAGGCCTTGGGCAATCGAGGCCAGCGGGGCGCCTGCGGCCAGCGCGCAGGCGGCCGCCGCCAGCGCGTTGCGCACGTTGTGCTCGCCGGCCATGTGCAGCGCGACCGGCGCGGTGCCTGCGGGCGTGTGCAGCTCCAGCGCCCAGTGCGTACCGATCCAGGCTGCGTCGCCCGTCACGTCGGCCTCGCCACGCAGCGCAAAACTCAGGTGCGGGCGCGAACCGGCCAGCTCCAGCCAGATCGGCGCGCAGGCGTCCTCGGCCGGAAAGACGGCGCAACCGCTGGCGGCCAGCGCCCCGATGACCGCGCCGTTCTCGCGCGCCACGGCCTCGACCGTGGCCATGAATTCCTGGTGCTCGCGCTGCGCGTTGTTGACCAGGGCCACCGTCGGCTGCGTCATCGCGGCCAGCGGTGCGATCTCGCCAGGGTGGTTCATGCCCAGCTCGATGACGGCGGCGCGGTGGCTGGTCTCGTCGTCGTGGCGCAGGCGCAAAAGCGTCAGCGGCACGCCGATGTCGTTGTTGTAGTTGCCTTCGGTAGCCAGGGCTGCATCGCCGACCCAGGCGCGCAGGATGCTGGCGATCATCTGCGTCGTCGTCGTCTTGCCGTTGCTGCCCGTGACGGCAATGACGGGCAGTTGCTGCTGGCGGCGCCAGGCGGCGGCGAGTTGGCCGAGGGCCGCTTTCGCATCGGCGACAAGCAGGCCCGGCAGGCCCGCTTCGGCCAGACCGCGTTCAGCCAGCGCGGCGACGGCGCCCGAGGCCTTGGCTTCGCTGAGGAAGTCGTTGGCATCGAAGCGTTCGCCGCGCAACGCGACGAAGAGGTCGCCCGCCCGCAGTGTGCGCGTGTCGCTGTGCACGCGGGCAAAACCGGTCGCACCGTCGCCGATCAGAGTCGATCCCGGCAGCAGCGCCTGAGCCTCGGACAGCGTCAAAAACAGGTTCACAGACCTGCCCTTTCCAGCAACGCCGCGCGCGCTTCGCCAACATCCGAGAAGGGCCGGCGCACGCCATTCACTTCCTGATAGTCCTCATGACCCTTGCCTGCAATGAGCACGATGTCGCGCGAGCCGGCGTTCATCACCGCGGCCCGGATCGCTTCCTCACGGGCCTCGACGACGATGGCTTCGGGCGCAGCGACGGCGATGTCGGCCATGATCTGTGCCGGCGCTTCGGTGCGTGGGTTGTCGGTGGTGATGACGACGCGACCCGACAACCGGGCGGCGATGGCACCCATCTGCGGCCGCTTGCCGCGGTCGCGGTCACCACCACAGCCAAACACGCAGACCAGCTCGCCGCCACGCGCCTGGGCCAGGCCGTGCAGGGCGGACAGCGCCTTGTCCAGAGCATCCGGTGTGTGCGCGTAGTCGACAACCACCTGGGGCAGCTCCCGGCCATTGCCGACACGTTGCATGCGGCCCGGCACCGGCGTCACGCGGCCCAGCACGCGCGCCACGTCGGCCAGGGCAGCACCTTGGGCGCGCAGAGCGCCTGCCACGCCGAGCAGGTTGGCCGCGTTGTAGTCGCCGATCAGGCTGGTCTGCACCGGCATGGCTTCCTCGCCCTCATGCAGCGTGAAGGCCAGGCCCTCGCCGGTGTAGTGCAGGCCACGGGCCGACAGGCGCGCGTCGCTGCGTGCGACGCCGGTGGTCCAGACATCGAGGGCGACCAACTCGGCGGCGAGGGCCTCGCCTTGCGGATCGTCAAGATTGATGACCGCGGCGCGCAGGCCGGGGAAGGCGAACAACGCACGCTTGGCCGCCCAGTAGGCATCCATCGTGCGGTGGTAATCGAGGTGGTCCTGTGTGAAGTTGGTGAACACCGCCACGCGCACGGCGCTGCCTGCCAGCCGCCCCTCCACGATGCCGATGCTGCTCGCCTCGATGGCGCAGGCCGAGAAGGCCTCGTCGCGCATACGGGCGAAGGCCGCCTGCAGCAGCACGGGGTCTGGCGTGGTCAGGCCGTTGTAGTCCAGCTTGGGCGGCTCGCCGATGCCCAGCGTGCCGACGACCCCGCAGCGCTTGCCCAACTGCGCCGAGGCCTGGGCGATCCACCAGGCCGACGAGGTCTTGCCATTGGTGCCGGTGACGGCGATGACGTCCAGCGTGTCGGTCGGCTTGCCGAAGAAGGTGGCGGCGATCTCGCCGGTGCGGGCCTTCAGTCCAGGCAGCGAGGCCACACGCGCATCGACAAAGCCGAAGCGCTCGACATCGGCCTCTTCAACCAGGCAGGTGGAGGCGCCGGCTTCCAGCGCCGCCGCGACAAACTCGCGCCCGTCGCGTGCATAGCCGGGCCAGGCGATGAAGGCATCGCCGGGGCGGACCTGGCGGCTGTCGGTGCGCAGTGTGCCGGTGCACCATTCGGACAGCCAGCGAGCGGCGGCATCGGGGGACTTGAGGCGTGTCAGCATCAAAAGCTCTCTTCGACCGCGACGGCCTTCTGGTTGGCCACGATCTGGCTCTTCACGTCCAGGTCGGGCGGTACGCCGAGCAAACGAAGCGTCTGGGCGGTGACTTGGCTGAACACCGGGCCGGCGACCTTGCCGCCGTAGTAAACGCCCGCGGTCGGCTCGTCGACCATGACGGCGACGACGATGCGTGGCTTGCTGATGGGGGCGATGCCAACGAACCAGGAGCGGTATTTGTGGCTGGCGTAGCCGCGGCCTTCCTGCTTGTGGGCCGTGCCGCTCTTGCCGCCGATGCTGTAGCCCGGCACCTGCGCCTCGGGCGCCGTGCCGCCCGGGCCAGCGGCGGCCTGCAGCATCAGGCGCAGGTCCTGCGTGACCTTGGGTGAGAACACGCGGATGCCGGCGATCGGATGGTCGTGCGGCTGGCGCAGCATGCTGACCGGGACGATCTCGCCGTCGCGCGCGAACACCGTGTAGGCCCGCGCCAGCTGGAACAGCGACGCCGACAGGCCGTAGCCATAGCTCATCGTCGCCTGCTCGATGGGCCGCCAGGTCTTGTAGGGACGCAGCTTGCCGGTCACCGCGCCGGGGAAGCTGATCTGCGGCCGCTGGCCCAGGCCGATGGCCGTGAACATCTCGTGCATCTCGCGCGGCTGCATCTGCATCGCGAGCTTGGTGGCGCCGATGTTGCTGGAGAACTTGATGACCTCGCGCACCGGGATCACGCCATGCGGCTTGGTGTCGCTGATGACGGCGCCCTGGAAGGCGTATTTGCCGTTGCCGGTGTCGACGAGACTGTCGGGCGTCGTGCGGCCGGTCTCCATCGACAGGCCGGCGATGAAAGGCTTCATCGTCGAGCCGGGCTCGAAGACGTCGGTCAGTGCGCGGTTGCGCAGCTGCTCGCCGGACAGGTTCTGGCGGTTGCCCGGGTCATAGCTCGGGAAGTTGGCCAKGGCCAGCACCTCGCCGGTCTGCGCATCCAGCACGACGACGGAGCCGGCCTTGGCCTTGTTCTCCGCCACCGCGTCGCGTATGCGCTGGTAGGCGAAGAACTGCACCTTGGAGTCGACAGACAGGTCGATGTCGTGGCCGTTGGCGGCGGGCACGACGTCGCCGATGTCCTCGACGACACGGCCCAGGCGGTCGCGCACGACCGAGCGCGAGCCGTCGCGACCCTGCAGCTCCTTCTGGAAGGCCAGCTCGATGCCTTCCTGGCCGCGGTCCTCGGCGCCGGTGAAGCCGACGACGTGCGCCGCGGCCTCGCCCTCGGGGTATTTGCGGCGRTATTCGCGGTCCTGGAACACACCCTTCAGACCGATGGCCTTCACGCGTGCGGCGGTCTCGTCGTCGGCCAGGCGCTTGAGCCAGACGAAGCGGGTCTCGGGGTTGAGCTTGGCCTCCAGCTCCTTGTTCGACAGGCCCAGGGCCTTGGCCAGCGCGCGGCGCTTGTCGGCGTCGGCATCGACTTCCTTGGGGATGGCCCAGATCGACGGCACGGCCACGCTCGCGGCCAGCACCTGGCCGGTGCGGTCGTTGATGCGGCCGCGGCTGGCCGGCAGCTCCAGCGTGTGGGCGTAACGGGCCTCGCCCTGCTTCTGGAAAAAGTCGGTGTTCAGCACCTGCACCCAGACGGCTCGCGTGAGCAGGCCCAGGAAGGCCAGGCCGACGAGAGCGACCAGGAAGCGCGAGCGCCAGGGCGGCGTCTTGGACGCCAGCAGCGGACTGGTGGAATAGCTGACGCCACGACCCGAGCCGAGGGCGCGTGCGCCGGACTTGTTGGCCTTGCTCACTGGGCGACTCCCGACGCCACCACGGCCGGGCTGATGACGCGCATGCCCAGGCGCTCCCGAGCCACCTGTTCGACGCGCAAGTTGGTCGCCTGCGCATGGCGCTCGGCGGCCAGGCGCTCGGCGTCGGCAGCCAGGCGCTGACCCTCGGCCTTGGCCTTGTCGCGCTCGGCGAACAGGCGGCGCGACTCGTAGGCGCTGTGCACGAGGACGACGCCACTGGCCAGCACGGCCAGGATGAGAATGAAATTGACTTTCGCCACGTCAGCGCCTGGAGGTGACGGGCGGCAGCGGCGCGTCGGTGCGCTCCGCCACACKCAACACGGCCGAGCGTGAGCGCGGATTGGCAGCCACCTCGGCATCACTGGGCTTGATGCGGCCCAGCGCATTCAGGATCAGCGGCGCGGCTTCGGCGAACGGCGCGCGGCGGTCGAACACGGCCTTGCTGCGCTCGGCGATGAACTGCTTGACCCGCCGGTCTTCCAGAGAATGGAAGCTGATGACGGACAGCCGGCCGCCTGGCGCCAGCAGGCGCAAAGCGGCGTTCAGGCCCTGCTCAAGCTCCTCAAGCTCGCCATTGACATGAATCCGAAGGGCTTGAAAGGTGCGGGTCGCCGGGTCTTGGCCGGGCTCGCGGGTCTTGACCGTGCGAGCCACGAGTTCGCGCAGCTCGTCGGTGCGCGTGAGCGGCGTGCCGGCTTCCCGGCAAGCAACAACCGCCTTTGCAATCTGTGAAGCAAACCGTTCTTCGCCATAGTCTCGAATCACTCGTGCAATGTCGCGCTCGTCGCCACGGGCCAGGAAGTCCGCCGCGCTCTGGCCGCGCGTCGTGTCCATGCGCATGTCCAGCGGGCCGTTGAAGCGAAAGCTGAAGCCGCGCTCCGGGTTGTCGATCTGAGGGCTGGACACACCCAGGTCCAGCAGCACACCATCCACCTGATGAACACCCAGCGCTGCCAGTTGCTCGGCCATGTCGGCAAAGGCGCTGTGGACGATGGAGAAGCGCGGGTCGGTGATGGCCGCCGCGGCGGCAATCGCCTCGGGGTCGCGGTCGATGGCGATGAGGCGGCCTTCGGGCGCCAGCCGGGCCAGCAGCGCGCGCGAATGGCCGCCGCGGCCAAAGGTGCCGTCCACGTAGACGCCGTCGGGCCGCGCGAGCACGCCGTCGACCGCCTCATTCAGCAGCACGGTGGTGTGGCTGAACTGGGCGCTCTCGTTCATCTCGGCGCCCATCAGAAGCTGAAGTCCTTGAGCGCGTCGGGCAGCGGGCCGGCCATCACTTCGGCCTCGTGGGCGGCATGGGCTTCGGCATCCCAGAGCTCGAAGTGGCTGCCCATGCCCAGCAGCATCACGTCGTTCTTCAGCCCGGCGCTCTTGCGCAGTTCGGGCGAGACCAGCACGCGCGACGCCGAATCGATGTCGACGTCCATCGCGTTACCGAGGAAAACACGCTTCCAGCCCGAAGCCGACATCGGCAGGGCGGCGACCTTGTCGCGGAACAGCTCCCAGGTCGGGCGCGGAAACAGCATCAGGCAGCCATCGGGGTGCTTGGTGACGGTCAGGCGCCCCTGGCAGATCAGCTGCAGCACCTCCCGGTGTCGGCTGGGCACACTCAGGCGGCCCTTGGCATCTAAGGCCAAGTTGGAGGCACCCTGAAAGACGATTTCCGACACTTTTCACCACGAAACGACACTTCCTCCCACTTTAAGGGCCAGACCTCACCGGGTCAAGGTTCGGCACAAGTTTTTTCAATGAAATCAAGTACTTAGCAATCGCTGTTAATTTATACAGCGCCAGTAAAAAATCTTGTTCATAAATAAGGACTTGCTTAGATATTGAGAAGTGCTGCTTGAAGTGATGGGCGTTTGCGATGTGGCGTTTGCCCCAAGGTTGAATCGCCCGCCCCAGGGCCACCGTCGCAAGCCATGTCTGACAGGGTTTTGCCGCACAAATCACGGCAAGCCTCGCCGGCTGGCCGCTCAGAATGCACTCGCCCCGGGTGATTTCTGCTGAAATTTCATGCTGTTTCAGCCCCTTCAGCCAAGAACTCAAACCGGGGGCTCCTACCAAATATCAAAACCGAGGCAGCCCCCAATGAATTTCTTGTCCCATATGCGCATCGGACAGCGCCTCGCGGCGGGCTTTGCCGTCGTGATCGCCTGCCTGATGACCATGGCCGGCCTGGGCTATTTCGGCATTCAGACCCTGAACGGCGAGATCAGCCAGTTACTGAGCACCGACTACAAGGCCGTGGCCCTGGCCAACAAGGCCAAGGGCGAATTGGGCGACGCCGTGCGCGGCATGATGACGACGCTCATCATGAGCGGCGAAGAACAGATCAAGAAGGAGCTGGACACGGTTGCCGCCCAGATGGCCGCGCATGAAAAGACCATGGCCGAGCTGGAGCCGCTGCTGACCGATGAAGCCAGCCAGGAGCAGCTCAAGGCGGTCAAGGAAGCCCGCGCCAAGTTCCTGCCGGCCCAGGCGTCGTTCGTGAAGACAGTGGCGTCCGGCGATACCGAAGGCGCGCCGCTGAAGTTCCAGTTCTCGGTGCGCGCGGCCCAGGTCAAGTACATGACCGCGCTGGAGAAGCTGGTCGAGGCTCGCAACGCCGGCATGGATGCGGCCGGTGAGAAGTCCAACCGCGTGGCCAACAAGACAGCCCTGCTGCTGCTCGGCCTGGCCGTGGCCGCCATCGCCGCCAGCGTGCTGACCGGTGTGTTGATCACGCGTGGCATCGTCAACCCGCTGCGCGGCGCGGTCGCTGTGGCACGCAAGGTGGCCTCGGGCAACCTGACCAGCGAGATCGAGGTGCGCAGCCGCGACGAGACCGGCGAGCTGCTGCAGGCCCTGCATGACATGAACGAGAGCCTCAAGGGCATCGTCGGCCGCGTGCGCGAGGGCACCGAGTCCATCGCCTCGGCGTCCAGCGAGATCGCCAGCGGCAATATGGACCTGTCGGTGCGCACCGAGGCCCAGGCCGCATCGCTGGAGCAGACACTGTCGGCCATGAAGACGCTGACCGACGCGGTGCAGCAGAACGCGCAGAACGCCCAACAGGCCAATCAGTTGGCCAAGGCCGCCTCGCAGGTCGCCGGCGAAGGCGGCGCCGTGGTGGCCAAGGTCGTGACGACCATGAGCAGCATCGACGCATCAAGCAAGAAGATCGTCGACATCATCAGCGTCATCGACGGCATCGCCTTTCAGACCAACATCCTGGCCCTGAACGCCGCCGTGGAGGCCGCGCGGGCCGGCGAGCAGGGCCGCGGTTTTGCCGTCGTGGCTGGCGAGGTGCGGTCTCTCGCCGGCCGCAGTGCCGACGCGGCCAAGGAGATCAAGCGCCTCATCAGCGATTCGGTCGAGAAGGTGGCCCAGGGCAGCCAGCTCGTCGCCCAGGCGGGCAACACCATGCAGGGCGTGGTGGCGAGCGTGCAACGCATGACCGACATCATGGGCGAGATCACCCATGCCAGCGCCGAGCAGAGTTCCGGCATCGAGCGCGTCACGCATACCATCCATGACATGGACAAGAGCACGCAGCAGAACGCCGCACTGGTGGAAGAAGCCGCCGCTGCCGCCGACTCGCTGCGCGATCAGGCCCATGGCCTCGAGGAGGTCGTCAGCCTCTTCAAGCTCGAGGCGGCGCGCTGAAGGCGCGATCATCCCCATCCTCAAAAGATCAGGAGACTGCATGAAGACGAACAACGCCAGCCGATGGATTGCCGGCTTGGGCCTCGCCCTCGGCCTGGGCGGCGCGGCGCAAGCCATCGAAGTGGCCGGCCTCAAGTTCGACGACACCGTCAAGGTCGCCGGCAAGGACTTGAAGGTCAACGGAGCCGGTGTGCGCGTGCGCATCGTGGTCAAGGTCTATGCCCTGGTGCTTTACCTGCCCGAGAAGAAGGACACGACGGCCGGCGTGCTGGACACCCAAGGCCCGCGCCGCTTCAGCCTCGGCCTGCTGCGCGAGGTGACCGGTGACGACCTGGGCCAGGCCTTCATGGCTGGCATCACGGCCAACAYCGACAAGGCCGAGCGCTCCAAGTTCGTCAACCAGCTGGCCCAGTTCGGCGAGGCCTTCGTCAACATCCCGCAGGGCAAGAAGGGTGACGTCATCACCGTGGACTGGATTCCGGACACCGGCACCGTCATGGCCCTGAACGGCAAGCCCATCGGCGAACCGATGAAGGACGTCAATTTCTACAATGCCATCCTGAAGATCTGGCTGGGCGACAAGCCCGTCGACTCTTCGCTCAAGCCCGCTCTGCTGGGCAAAGGCTGACGCTCGTGCACCACGAAACGCGCCACGTCGCCACGCGTCGTGGCGCGTTTCGCTGTGGACTCGCCAATCTCATGGCAGCATGAGCGCCGCCCGGCCGCCCGAAGGCGCTCAGCTCCCGCTTGGCGGGACAGCGCACCGCGCCAAGGGTGCACCAATGAGTTCATCTTGAGTCGCAAGCCCTCGTCATCGCTCTTTGCCGCCCTGGCTCTTGGCGCCAGCATCGGCCTGCTCCTGCCGGCCCTCATCGTCGGCGGCCTCTTCATCGGCCTGCGCGAGTCCAAGGTCGCCGAGCAGGCGCTGCAGCGCGACCTCGACGCCAAGCTCGACGTGCTGGCCAGCAGCTTGCCCGAGCTGCTGTGGAACCTGGACGCCGTGGCCGCACGGGAGGTGGTGTCGGCCATCGTCAAGTCGCCCGAGGTCGTGCGCGTCAGCGTCAGCGACGCGTCCCAGGGCCTGCCCTTTATCGAGAACCACCTGCCCGAGCGGCGCCTGGGCCAGACGCTGACCGGCGAGCGCGACATCCTGCGCGGCGCGACACGCATCGGCCACATCCAGATCGAGATCGACGACCACCTCAGCACGACGGCCGTGCTGCGCCAGCGCTGGCTCTATGGCGCGACCGTCGGCGGCCAGCTGCTGGCCTCGCTGGCCCTGGTGCTGTGGCTGTTGAACTCGCGCCTGTTCCGCCCGCTGCGCGAGC
>NZ_JBFULE010000083.1:0-13330 GCF_056400485.1 Roseateles sp. P5_B10 | reverse complement strand
GCCCCATCGTCGAGGGCTATGGCCTGTCCGAAACCTCGCCGTCGGCGACCTGCAACCCGACCGACAGCACGGCCTACAGCGGCACYATCGGCCTGCCAATGCCGCTGACCGAGCTGCAACTGCTGGACGACGACGGCAACGAAGTGCCGATGGGCCAGCCCGGCGAGATCGCCATCCGCGGCCCGCAGGTCATGGCCGGCTACTGGCAGCGCCCGGATGAAACCGCCAAGGTCATGACGGCCGACGGCTATTTCCGCACCGGCGACATCGGCACCGTCGATGAACGGGGTTATTTCAAGATCGTGGACCGCAAGAAGGACATGATCCTGGTCAGCGGCTTCAATGTGTATCCGAACGAGGTGGAGGACGTCATCACGCAGATGCCCGGCGTGCTTGAATGCGCCGCTGTCGGTGTGCCGGACGCCAAGGCCGGCGAGGCGGTGAAGGTCGTCATCGTGAAGAAAGACCCGAATGTCACCGAAGCTGACGTTCGTGCGTATTGCGAAGCCAACCTGACCGGCTACAAACGCCCGAAGATTGTTGAGTTCCGCACCGAACTGCCCAAGACGCCCGTGGGCAAGATCCTGCGCAGGGAATTGCGGGACAAGAGCTGATGCTTTCCCATGGCTTGCGAGCGGTGACGCCGATCGTGGGCGAGGCCCGATAACGTGCTCGACCTGTTGTATTCCAAAACCGATGCCGGCCGCGCCGAGATCCGCGCGCGGACTTTGCCGCTGTCTCGCACCGCGCGCAACCTGCTGCTCGTACTGGACGCGAGCAAAGCGGCCAGTGATTGGCTGCGCCTCGTCGCTGGCGCGAGCGAGGCTGACCTCGAGATGCTGAGCCAGCATGGGCTGATTGCATCCCAGAGTGCAGGCGGCCAGCCGCGCGCTGCCGCCCCGACACCAGCGGCGCCGGTGGCGGCCAGCCCCGCACCCGCTGCATCTGCGGCCGCCCCTGCGCCCTCGATGCCGGCCGGCGGCTCGCCGCTGCTCGACCGCGCGGCCCTGTACACCTATCTGAGCGGTGAGGCGACCAAGCTGCTCGGCCCCTTCAAGGGCTATGCCTTCGCGCTCGAGGTCGAGCGTGCCGACAGCCTGTCTGCGCTGCAAGCCCTCGCCCTGCAGCTCGTCGAGCGCGTGCAGAAAGCCAAGGGCGAGGCCGCCGCGGCGGCCGTGCGCGACGCCCTCGGCCTGCGCTGATACTGGCGGGCTCGTCACGCCCCGCCATCCGCCTTGCCCCGCTTCTTCGTCGATACCCCGCTTGCCGTGACCGACGGCGACATCGCCCTGCCTCCCGGTGCCGCCCGCCATGTGCAGGTGCTGCGCCTGCAACCCGGTGACGCGTTGACCCTCTTCGACGGCAGCGGCCCTGAATGGCAGGCCGAAGTGACCGCCATGGGCCGCAGCGAGGTACGGGTTCGCCTCCTCACGGCCGAGCGGCCGCAGCGCGAGCTGGCCCGTGCGGTGACGCTGGCCGTCGTCATGCCGGCCAATGACCGCATGGACTTCCTGGTCGAGAAAGCCACCGAGCTCGGCGCCGCGGCCATTCAGCCGCTGATGAGCGAGCGTTCGGTGCTGCGCCTGAATGGCGAGCGGGCCGACAAGAAACGCGCCCACTGGCAGGGCGTGGCCGTTGCGGCCGCCGAGCAGAGCGGGCGCACGGTGCCGACTCGCATCGAGCCCGTGCAGACGCTGGCCACCTGGCTCGCGGCTCTGCCGGATCGCGACGACGAATGGCGAGGCTTGCTGAGCCCGCGCGCAGCCGAGCCGGTCGCGGCCTTCCCGCAGAAGCGGGCCCTTTTCCTCAGCGGCCCCGAGGGCGGCTTGAGCGACGCCGAAGAGGACGCCGCTCGCGCCCGTGGCTTTGCGGCCGTCACGCTGGGCCCGCGCGTGTTGCGCGCGGACACCGCCCCGCTGGCGGTGCTGTCCTGGCTCGCCTTGACGTGAACAGGAAACTGGCGCTGCTGGTCCTCGCCCAGGGCCTCTTCCTCACCAACAACATCTGCTTCATGGCCATCAACGGCCTCGTGGGGCTGGCGCTGGCGCCGCGGCCATGGATGGCGACGCTGCCGATCTGCGCCTATGTGACCGGCGGCGCGTTGATGGCGCGCATGGTGGGGCGCCACCAGCTGCGCTTCGGGCGCCGACGCGGTTTCCAGATCGGCCTGCTCGTCGCCCTCGCCAGCTGCGCGATGTCGCTGTGGAGCGTGCTGCACCAGAGCTTCTGGGGCGTCGTCATTGCGACGCTGATCGCTGGCTACTACACGGCCAACGCGGCGCTCTACCGCTTTGCGGCGACCGAACTCGTCGCACCGGCCAAGCGCGAGGCCGCGATCTCCTGGGTGTTGGGCGGTGGCTGCCTGGGCGCCATCCTCGGGCCCTGGCTGGCCACTGCGAGCAAGGATCTGCTGGCGGCGCCCTTTGCCGGCGCCTACCTGCTGTTGATGGGCGTTGCGCTGGCGGGGCTGGTGCTGATCTCGCTGATCGAATTCCCCGCGCTCGTCCAGCCCGCGCCCGGTGCCGGCGGCCGCAGCAGCGCCGAGTTGCTGCGCCAGCCGGTCTTCATGGTGGCGCTGGCCGCGAGTGCGCTCGGTTACGGCGTCATGAACCTGCTGATGGCCGCCACGCCCATCGCCATGGGCCAGTGCGGCCTGCCCTTCGCTGACGCCGGCATGGTGCTGCAATGGCATGTGCTGGGCATGTTCGTGCCGAGCTTCTTCACCGGCCCCCTGATCAAGCGCGTGGGGGTGCTGCCCGTCATGTCGGTGGGCGTGCTGCTCAACCTGGGCTGCGTTGCCTTCGCGCTGTCGGGCCAGGACCGCGACCACTTCCTCGGCGCATTGCTGCTGCTCGGCATCGGCTGGAACTTCCTCTACATCGGCGGCACGACACTGTTCACCCAGGCCTACCGCCCCGAGGAGAAGACGCGCGCGCAGGGGCTGCTGGATACCGGCGTCTACGCGACCATGACGCTGACCTCGTTCTCCTCTGGCGCCCTCGTCACGACGGGCGGCTGGCAGTGGATGAACTGGGCCAGCCTGGTGCCGATCGCGTTATGCGCCGCGGCGCTTGCCGGCCTTGCCACGCGGCGATGACTGGGTATTCCGGGCCGAGCGCTGGGCCGCTCCCGAGCCGGCCCGACTGGCGATGTGCTTGCGGCTCAATGCCGCGAGCATCGCCGTCCCCTCGGGGGACCGACCAGGTTTGCGCGCGCTCAGCGCCGCAAGACTGGGCGAGGGGGCAATGTCAACGGCGGTCGTGCTGAAGGTATTCGGCCGCCATCTGCTGGCCGACGAGATCGGGCTTGAGGCGCACCAGCGCTGCCAAGGCGAGGTCGCGCTGGGTCACGAACAGCGGCGCGCCAATGCGCAGGCCGTTGATGACGCCGCCGTCGCCCAGCGTAGGCAGCAGCGGGTAGACGCGCAAGCGCAGCACCAGCGTGTCGTTCTGATCCACAAAGAGGGCGGTTTCGATCAGCGTGTTGCAGTGAAGGTTGTCGGCCTGTTCGAGCAGCGCGACACCGGCGGCCGCGGGATCGGCCTGCACGGCGGACGCCGTCATCGGGATGACGCGCCGGCCCTCGACGTCCAGGGTATTGGTGACGGCGGCGTTGAAGCGCTGGTTCAGATCATCCCAGTCCGGCCCGTCCTTCAACGGCGGGTTGCGCCCCTGGCCGAACACCAGGGTGCAGGGCTCGGCCTGGGCGGCGGCCGCAGCCAGCGCCAGCGCCACGGCAGCGATCAGCTCACGCGGGCGCATTGCCTTCGGTGACCTTGCGCGCCGAGCCCTTGACCAGGTCGAAGCGGAACAGCCGGCATTCGATGGGGCCGTTCCACATCGGCACGCGGCGAGACTCCTTGAGCCGCATCTTGCTCGGCAGCTTCATGTCGGGGCTCAGCATCCAGGCCGTCCAGCCGGCGGGGTTCTCGGTGTACTGGCGCTTCCAGTRCGCAGCCAGGCGCGGGAAGAAATCGTCGCCGGCATCGCGCTCCTCGCTGCCGCCGGCGTCACGCGTCATCGCCGCCTTGCCGCGCACCTCGATGCGCTCGCCGTAGGGCGGGTTCATCATGATGCTGCCAGCCATGCCTTCGGGCAGCTGGGGCGCGGGCCGCTCGAGTGCGTCGCCGCCGTTGAACTGGATGTACTGGGCCACGCCGGCGCGCTCGGCATTGCGGCGCGCGAAGTCGACCATGCGGAAGGCCACGTCGCTGGCGTAGATGGGCACGGCGGGGGCATGGACACGGGCACGGGCGGCCTGGGCCATCTCGCCCCAGGCGGCCTTCAGCGCGGGCGTGGAGAACGGGATCTGGCGCTCGAAAGCAAAGCGGCGCAGCAGGCCGGGGGCTGAATCACAGGCGATCAGCGCGGCCTCGATGGGGATGGTGCCCGAGCCGCAGCA
Organism: Roseateles sp. P5_B10; assembly: GCF_056400485.1. NCBI lineage: Bacteria > Pseudomonadati > Pseudomonadota > Betaproteobacteria > Burkholderiales > Sphaerotilaceae > Roseateles > Roseateles sp. P5_B10. Next base: position 8,929 of record NZ_JBFULE010000083.1, on the reverse strand, counting down.
GGGGTCGTGCAGGGCGCTCTCGCCGCGCCAGCCGGCGGCGGCCAGCATCGCGGCGGCGAGGGTCTCCTTCAGCGGCGCATCGCCCTTGTCGACACGCCAGCCGCGCTTGAACAGCGGCTCGCCCGAGGTGTCGACATAGATCGCCGCGCRTTCGGGGCCGACGTGCAGCAGCACCGGCAGGTCGGGCGAGTGCGTGTCCACGCTGGGTCGCTCGCCGGTGTGCTCGCGCAGCTGGTCGCAGATCGCGTCCTTGATGCGCAGCGTCGTGAAATTCAGGCTCTTCAGCGGCGAGCGCTGCGCGATGGTGTCGACGCGGATGGTCTCGCGCGGTGTGATCCAGTCGCGCCAGTCGACGCGCCGGGCCAGCGCATAGAGGTCTTCCTCGTGGCGGTAAGGCCCCTCGATCAGCTCGATCAGCACGCGCTGCGCGAGCCGGCTTTCGAGGTTGATGCGCATCGCGTCTTCCAGGCCACCGACGAGGCCGCAGCCGCCGCGCAGCGGCTCCACCTTGCTGCGCACACCGGGCGGCAGGAAGCGCTTGAGCTCCTCCTCCAGCAGCGGCTCGACGCCGCCGGCACAGGACACGAACAGGGAAAGTTTGTTGGGCAGGCTCACGGGCTGCATTGTCGCCGCCCTCTAAACTGACAACGTTGCCATCATCCGTGTGCACCCCTGCCATGAAGCGAATCGTCCTGGCCCTCGCCTTCCTGTTCACCGCGTTTCAGGCATGCGCCCAGGCGCCTGCCTATCCGCCGCACACCGTCGGCAACACGCAACTGCGCGCCCTGCCCAAGAACGCGGATGGCCGCACCTACCAGCTGCACATCCACCTGCCTGGGTCGTTTACGAAGGACCCGAAGCGCCGTTATCCGGTGCTCTACGTGACCGACGGCTACTGGGACTTCGCCACCGTCGTCGCCTCGTACAACAACCTGAACTACGACAAGGTCGTGCCGGAGTTCATCACGGTGGGCCTGGGCTATGCCGGCGACAACCTCGACTACGGCGAGCTGCGCGGCTGGGAGCTGTCGCCCGTGCGCATGAACCCGCTGTCTTCCAGCACCGGCAATGCCGACAAGTTCATCGCGGCACTGGAAAAGGACATCTTCCCGCTGATGGAGCGCGACTACCGCGCCGACCCGGCCCAGCGCTACCTGGCGGGCAGCTCGCTCGGCGGCCTGTTCACGCTGCACGCGATGTATGCCAAGCCCGATCTCTTCAAGGGCTATATCGCCGCCAGCCCGGCCGTCGTCATGGGCAACGACTGGATCATCGGCCAGGCCAAGGCCTATGCCGCGACGGGCAAGGCCATCAAGGCGCGGCTCTACGTGACCGGCGCGGAGTACGAGTGGCCCGGCTTCCTGGCCGGCATCAAGCGCTACCAGGCGCTGCTGCCGGAGCTGAAGCACCCGGGCCTGGTGTTCCAGAACCGCACCATCGACGGCGAGCGTCATGCCGGCACCAAGGCCGAGAGCTACACGCGCGGCATGCGCTTTGTGTTCGAGCCGCTGGCGCCGGAGACCGGGCCGTCCAAAGACTAGGACGAGCCGGGCACTGCCCGGCTCCCCTGAGGCTTACTGGCGCACGAAGTCCAGCAGGTCCTGGTTGAGGCGGTCCTTGTGCGTGTCGGTGATGCCGTGCGGGCCGTCGGCGTACTCGATGAGGCGGGCGCCCTTGACCAGCTTGGCCGTGGCGCGGCCGGTGGTCTCGATGGGCACGATCTGGTCGTCGGCACCGTGGATGACAAGCGTCGGGATGTCGAACTTCTTCAGGTCGGCGCGGAAGTCGGAATGGAAGAAGGCCTCGATGCTGTCGTAGGTGGCCTTGGCTCCGGCCTGCATGCCCTGCACGTAGAAGCTGTCGACCAGGCCGGCTGAAGGCTTGGCACCGGGGCGGTTGAAGCCGAAGAAGGGGCCGCCGGCGATGTCCTTGTAGAGCTGGGCCCGGTTGTCGAGCGAGGCCTTGCGCAGGCTGTCGAACACAGCGGTGGGCACGCCTTCGGGGTGGCTGGGCGACTGGCCCATGATGGGCGTGACGGCGCTCACCAGCACGGCCTTGGCGACGCGCGCCGTGCCATGGCGGCCGATGTAGCGGGCCACTTCGCCGCCGCCGGTGGAGAAGCCCACCAGCGTGGCGCGCTTGACGTCCAGCGCGCGCAGCACGGCGTCGAGGTCGTCGGCGTACTGGTCCATGTTGTTGCCCGCCCAGGGCTGGCCCGAGCGACCGTGGCCGCGCCGGTCATGGGCGATGACGCGGTAGCCCTTCTCGGCGAGGAACTGCATCTGCGACTCCCAGCTGTCCGCGTTCAGCGGCCAGCCATGGCTGAAGACGACGACCGGGCCGGTCTTGGGGCCCCAGTCCTTGACGTAGAGGGGCGTGCCGTCGTTGGCGGCGACGTAGGGGCTGGCGATGGCCGCCTGTGCCGGGGCGGCCGTGGCCTGGGTCTGGGCAGCAACACCGCCGATGGCGAGGGTGGCGGCGAGGGCGATGCGGGTGAAGGCGTTCATGGGGGGCTTTCGAGGGTGATGGGGTTGGGGCGCGGCAATCAGGCGGGGCGGTGGGCTTCGCCGCGGCGCGCGGCGTACTCGGCCACCAGGGCGGCATAGCGGTCGCCCTGGCGCAGGGTGGCGTAGCGTTGGCGTGCGGCCAGCAGGGCGGGCGTGTCCTGGCCGGTCTCAGCTGCGGCGCGCTCGGCAGCGGCGAGGCCCGACTCCTGGTAGACCTTCAGGTCGGCCAGCACCTCGGCCCGCGAGACGGTGGACGCCACGCTGACGCTGGTGCCCGACTCGGGGTCCGTCACATAGGACTGGGCGTTGGCCGAAGCGCCGACGAGGGCGACGCTGGCGAACAGCAGCTGGAAAACGGCGCGGTTGAAGCTGGGTTGGCGGGTCATGGCGGGGCTCCTGGAAGTCGGTGTCTTGGGGTGGGGTTTGTTTGTCTTGCGACAGAACGAACTTTGCCGATGAAGCTCGTACTTGAAATACCATTTGGTACGTCTTAGTTTGCAATTCGTACTGACCATGGCCGACCGACTTGCCGCCCTCTTCACGCACTTCGCCGTGCGGGCCGAGACCTTCCAGACCGGCCCGCTGTGCGGCGTCAACAGCCTGGAGCCCCAGGCCGGGCGCGGCCAGCTGCACCTGATCCGCGAGGGCGGCGTCGAGGTGCACCACGGCGCGCCGGAGCTGCTGCGCATCGACAAGCCCAGCCTGCTGCTCTACCCGCGCCCGCTGGCGCATCGCTTCGTCACGGACCCGAGTTGCGGCGCCCAGTTCGTCTGTGCCCACATGGCCTTCGAAGGCGGCGCCAGCCACCCCATCGCCGCGGCGCTGCCGCCCTGGGTCTGCCTGCCGCTGGCGGCGGTGCCGAGCTGCGCGCCGGTGCTGGGCCAGCTGTTCGCCGAGGCCGAAGCCACTCACTGCGGCCGCCAGCTGATGCTGAACCGGCTGTTCGAGGTGCTGATGATCTGGGTGCTGCGCGAGCTGATGTCGCAGGGCCAGGTGGAGTCGGGCATGCTGGCCGGCCTGTCACACCCACGGCTGCGCGGGGCACTGGTGGCCCTGCATGACTCACCCCAGCTCGAGTGGCCGCTGGAGGAGCTGGCGGCGCAGGCCGGCATGTCGCGCACCGTATTCGCCAACACCTTCCGCGACGTCGTCGGCTGCACGCCGGGCGTCTACCTGCAGCGCTGGCGCATCGGCCTGGCGCAGAAGGGGCTGCGCGAAGGGCGGGCTCTCAAGCACATCGCGGCGGACGTGGGCTACGGCGGCGAGGCGGCGCTGTCACGCGCCTTCCGGGCGCACACGGGGCAGTCGCCGAGGGAGTGGCGCAAGGGCGCGTTGCCGCAGGGCTGAAGGCGAAGCGGCGCCTAAAGCGCCTTGCGCAGATTCGCCGGTGCGATCTTCATCGCCTCGCGGTATTTGGCCACCGTGCGCCGCGCGCACTGGATGCCCTGCTCTTCCAGCATGGCCGCGAGCGCGCTGTCGGACAGCGGTTTCTTGATGTCCTCGGCGGCGACGAACTGCTTGATCAGTGCGCGCACCGCGGTGCTGGACGCCTCGCCGCCGGCCTCGGTGCTGAGCCCTGAGCCGAAGAAATACTTCAGCTCGAAAGTGCCCCAGCTGGTGGCCATGTACTTGGCCGTCGTCACGCGCGAGATGGTGGACTCGTGCAGGCCGAGCTCGTCGGCAATCTCGCGCAGCACCAGCGGCTTCATGGCCAGCGCACCATGCGTGAAGAAGCCGCGCTGGCGCTCGACGATGGCCTGGCTGACGCGCAGGATGGTGTCGAAGCGCTGCTGGATGTTCTTGATGAACCAGCGCGCCTCCTGTAATTGGCCGCCGAGCGGCGAGTTGCTGATGCCGCCGCGCGTGGCGCGCAATGCGTTGGCATAGAGGTCGTTGATGCGCAGCTTGGGCGCCACCTCGGGGTTGAGCATGACGCGGAATTCGCGGCCGCTCTTGCGCACGATGACGTCCGGCACGATGGCCGCCGCGGCGCCCTGAGTGAAGCGCCGGCCGGGCTTGGGCTCGAGCTGGGTGATCAGCCCCTGGGCTTCGCGCAGCATGGTTTCGTCGGCACCAGTCTCGGCCATCAGGCGGCGCATGTCGCGCCGGGCCAGCAATTCCAGATGACCCTTGCAGATCAGGATGGCGATGACCTGGGCAGGGCACTTCGGGCAGGCGCGCAGCTGCAGCACCAGGCATTCGGACAGGTCGCGTGCGGCGATGCCCGCGGGCTCCAGGCTCTGCAGCAGGCGCAGCGCGATGCGCAGGCGGTCCAGCAGGTCCTCGCGAGTCTCTTCGTCCTCGATGAGGGCCGCGGCGATCTCCTCGAGCGGGTCTTCGAGGTAGCCGTCCTCGTTCAGCGATTCGATCAGCACCTGCAGGGCGGCGCGGTCCTCCGGCGACAGGTGGTGGCCGGCGAGCTGCTCGGCCAGGTGCTCGGCCAGCGTCAGTTCGGCGAATTCCTGGCTCTCGCGCTCGCCGTCGTCGTCGCCGCTGCCACTGCCGCTGCTGGAGGGCAGCTCGCGGATGCCGTCGAAGTCGTCCTTCTCGGTGCCGTTCTCCCAGTCCTCGCGCTCGGTGCCGCCGAAGTCCTCGCCGCTCAGCTCGGGAGCTTCTGCGGTCTCTGCTTCGGCGCCGGTGTCACTGCTGGTTTCCGCGGCCGACGTTTCGGCCGGCGCATTGCTGGCCAGCTCGGGCGTGCTGACGGTGAATTCCTCTTCGGTCTCCAGCAGCGGGTTGCTGGCCAGCATCTGCTCGACTTCCTGATGCAGCTCCAGCGTGGACAGCTGCAGCAGCCGGATGGATTGCTGCAGCTGGGGCGTCAGCGCGAGATGCTGACTGAGCCTGACCTGGAGGGTCTGCTTCATCCTGAAAGACCGCTGTATTCCGGGCCGAGCGCTGGGCTGCCATGGGCCAGAGGCCCATGGCCTGTCGTAGGCACAAGCAGTCCGCAGGGACTGCTTGTGTCCGACTCCAGTTCACCAAGCCGGCCCGCCATGGCGATGTGCTTGCGGCTCGATGCCGCAAGCATCGCCGCCCCCTCGGGGGCTGAGGCCGGACACATTGCGCCCAGTGGGCGCGATGTGCCTGCCGAAGGGATGCGGCGCAAGCCGCAGCGCGGTCTGCAAGACCGGCTAGGCTGGCCCGCGTTCAGCGCGGCAAGACTGGACGGGGGGCTCATCATCTCTACATCCTGAAGTTTTCGCCGAGATAGACCTTGCGCACGTCGGCGTTGGCCACGATCTCGTCGGGCGTGCCTTCGGCGAGCACGGCGCCCTCGCTGATGATGTAGGCGCGGTCGCAGATGCCCAGCGTCTCGCGGACGTTGTGGTCCGTGATCAGCACGCCGATTCCGCGCGCCTTCAGGAAGCCGATGATGCGCTGGATCTCCAGCACCGCGATGGGGTCGACGCCGGCGAAGGGCTCGTCCAGCAGGATGAAGCGCGGCTGCGTCGCCAGCGCCCGGGCGATCTCGACGCGGCGGCGCTCACCGCCCGACAGCGCCGGCGCCGGGCTGTCGCGCAGGCTTTCGATGGAGAGGTCGTGCAGCAGGCTGTTCAGCAGCTCGTCGATGCGTGCCTTGGACAGGGCCTTGCCGCGTTCGTCCTGCTGCAGCTCCAGCACCGCACGGATGTTCTGCTCGACGGTCAGCTTGCGGAAGATCGACGCTTCCTGCGGCAAGTAGCTCAGGCCCAGGCGGGCGCGGGCATGGATGGGCAGGCGCTGCACCTCGGCGCCGTCGATGCGGATGACGCCGGCGTCCGAACGCACCAGCCCGACGATCATGTAGAAGCTGGTCGTCTTGCCCGCGCCATTGGGGCCGAGCAGGCCGACGACCTCGCCGCAGTCCACGCGCACATGGACATTCTTGACGACCTTGCGCACGCCATAGGTCTTGGCCAGCGCCTCGGCCTCAAGGCGGCTGCCGCATTCCGCCGCGGGGCGGCTGGTGACGGGCTCGGCCGTGGTCATGGAGATTTCGGCGGTGTGATCGTCGTGGATGGCTGCAGCGGCAGCCCTGCCGGGGGCGCCGAGGCCGGGGTGTCGGGCTGGGCGCGCGGCATCAGCACCATGCGCACGCGGCCATTCGGGTTGGGCGAGGCGCTGCCGCCTTCCAGCGCGAAGACCTCGGTGCGGCTGTCGTAGATGATGACGGCGCCCGTGACCTCCTGGGCCACCGTCGCACCGTTCATGCGGCGCACATTGGCATTGCCGATGAAGCGCACGGTCTCGGACTTGGTGTCGTATTCGAGCTGATCGGCATGGCCTTCGATGGCTTCGCCGGGCGTGTCGCGCGCCTGGCGGAAGCTGACCGGCTGGCCGGTTGCACCGCTGGCATAGGCCTGGTGGTAGCCGTCCCGGGTCTCGCGCACGTCCACCTTCTCGGCGCGCAGCATCAGCGTGCCCTTGGTGATGATGACGTTGCCGAACAGCTCGGTGCGCTGGTTGACGCTGTCGATCCGGCCTTCCTTGTCGGCCGTGAAAACCATGGGCTTGAGCCGATCGGCTTTCTCCGCCTGGGCGGCGGAGAAGGCGAGCGCCAGAGTGAGCGCAGCGGCGAGCGGGATCAGTTGGCGAGGCATGGCGGCACGGAAGTTGCAGGCCATTCTAGGGGCCGGTTGCCGTCCCCAGCCTTTCCCAGGCGGCAAGTCCGTCAGGAAACCTTGCCAGCGCGTGCCATCTTGACGAGGAAGTCCGCCACGGCCAGCGCTTGTTGGCCCTGGGCCACCTCGCTCTGGCCGGGCGTACCCGCCATGCCAGGGTCGGTGCGCCAGCGTCCGCCGATGACGAGCGTCGGCGTGCTGTCGGCGCCGCTCAGTTCGGCCAGCTTCATGCCTTGCTGCACCTTGGCCTGTACGCCGAAGGAGCCGAAGGCCTGCTTGAACTTGGCCGTGTCCACGCCCAGCCGGCCGACCAGCGCGACGACGGCAGCCTCGTCATTGGCTTCGACGCCGCCACGGTGGAAGGCGCTGAAGATGCCGCCGTGCACTGCCGGCGTCAGCGCGCCCATCGCCTCGAGGGCGTAGTACATGCGCTGGTGCAGCTTGAGCACGAGCTGCGCGCCCACCGGCACGCGGCGGAAGCTCACGTCGGCCGGCAGCTGGTGCACCCAGGCCTCCAGCAGCGGGTCAAAGGTATTGCAGTGCGGGCACTTGTAGAAGAAGAACTCGATGACCTCGATCTTGCCGGGCGTGCCCGGCAGGGTCTGGCCCAGGCGCGCGTAGTGCTTGCCCTCGACCGGGCCGCCCTGGGCGAACACGGCTGGCGCGAAGCCGCCTGCGATCAGGACCGCGGTGGCTTCCCGGCGCTTCATGTTGGCACCCTTCGGCCTGTGGCCTGTCCGCCTGAGCGGAAGCGAGCTTGCTTGGGGCGGCCCGGCGCGGCGCTCATGCCTTGTTCCTCACGCGCTGGATCAGAAATTCGGTGATCTGCAGCGCTTTCTGGCCGAGCTCTTCCTCGGGCAGGCGCTGGCCGGCGGCGGCCTGGCTGGGCGATGTCAGGAAGCGGCCACCGACACCGATGCTGGGCACGCCGTCGATGTGATAGGCCTCGGACAGCTTCTCCGCCTGGGCGCATTTAGTGACGACGCCGAAGGAGTTGTAGGCGTCCTGGTACTTGGTCGGGTCGACGCCCAGGGGGGCCAGGAACTTGGCCTGGCTCTTGGCGTCGTCCAGGGCCAGGCCCTGCTGGTGAATGGCATTGAAGATGGCCGGGCGCGCGGCCGCCTCCTTGCCCATGGACTCCAGCGCAAAGAACATGCGCTGGTGGATCTTGACGTTGGCGCGGAAGGCCACATGCACCTTGCGGAAGGCCACGTCGGCCGGCAACTGCTTGGCCCAGGCCTCGATGGCCGGCTCGAAGACTTTGCAGTGCGGGCAGCCATACCAGAAGAACTCGATCACCTCAATCTTGCCCGGCGTCGTGGGCAATGGCGGGTTCAGCACCAGGTACTGGCGGCCTTCAATGGGGCCGCCCTGGGCGAGGGCGTTGCCGGCAGCACCAGCGAGGGGCGCGGAGGYGAGCAGGGCGGAGAAATCGCGGCGCTTCATGGCGGCAGTCATCCTTCAGGCTGTGGTTGGGTCAGCGTTGTACACGAACGAGATTGGCCTCGAAGCCAGCCCCTTCAATCTTGCGCTGCAGGTCTTCGGCGGCCTCGCGTGTGTCCGAGGGGCCTAGGCGCACGCGGAAGACGGTGCGGCCGTTCTGCTCGCGCTCCATGACCTTGGCGGTGAAGCCCTGGATGGCCAGCTTGGCCTTCTGGGACTCAGCCTCTTCGGGGCGGGTGAAAGCGCCGGCCTGCACGAAGTAGACATAGGCGTCGGCTCCGGCGGCAGCTGTCGCGGGGGGCGCGGAGGCGGGTGCTTCGGCCTTGGCGGCTGGCTTGGCAGGCGGGGGCAGGGCTGCCGTGGCGGCGGCGCTGG
>NZ_JBFULE010000082.1:0-13376 GCF_056400485.1 Roseateles sp. P5_B10 | reverse complement strand
ACCTGCTGCTGAGCACCCGCGAGGTGCTCACACCCGAGCAGCGCGCCGAGGTCGTCGAATGGGCGCCCGGCGTGGCCAAGCTGCCCTATTTCGCGCCAGCCTCGCCGCAGTTCGCCCAGCGCCACCCGGACTGGACGCGCGCCTTCTGGCGCCAGTTGTGCCAGGCCGTGCGGCGGCTGGAACCCGACATCCGCCCGGTTGAATGCGGCAGCGCGCCGGCCACGGCCTGGCGCCAGGCCCCAAGCCCAACCGATTGACCCTGGCATTGCGCGGCAATTGACGCGCACGTCAATTGATCGCGTCAGAATGGCGCATCTGAGTTACCAACGGAGTACAGCCATGTCCGACCCGATCGTCATTGTTTCCGCCGCCCGCACCCCCATCGGCGGCCTGCTGGGTGATTTCGCCGGCCTGGCCGGCTGGGAGCTGGGCGCCATTGCCATCAAGGCGGCCGTCGAGCGCGCCGGCGTGCCGGGCGACTCGGTCGATGAAGTGCTGATGGGTAACTGCCTGATGGCCGGCCAGGGCCAGGCGCCCGCCCGCCAGGCCGTGCGCAAGGCCGGCCTGCCCGATTCGGCCGGCGCCGTCACGCTGAGCAAGATGTGCGGCTCCGGCATGCGCACCATGATGTTTGCCCACGACATGCTGGCAGCCGGCTCGGCCGAGGTCATGGTGGCCGGCGGCATGGAGAGCATGACCAATGCGCCGCACCTGATGTTCGCGCGCAAGGGCGTCAAGTACGGCGTGGCCCAGATGTACGACCACATGGCCCTGGACGGCCTGGAAGACGCCTATGAGCGCGGCAAGGCCATGGGCGTGTTCGCCGAACAGTGCGTGGCCAAGTACAGCTTCACACGCGAAGCCATGGACCAGTACGCCATCACCTCCACCCAGCGTGCCAAGGCCGCCAACGAGAGCGGCGCCTTCGGCTGGGAGATGGCCCCCGTGACGCTGAGCTCTGCCAAGGGCGACACCGTCATCAAGTTCGACGAGCAGCCCTTCAAGGCCAAGCTCGACAAGATCCCGTCGCTCAAGCCCGCTTTCAAGAAGGACGGTGCCATCACCGCCGCCACCTCGTCCAGCATCTCCGACGGCGCCGCGGCGCTGGTACTGATGCGCGAGAGCACGGCCAAGGCCCGCGGCCTGGCACCGATCGCCCGCATCGTCAGCCATGCCGTGCACGCCCAGGCGCCGGAATGGTTCAGCACTGCGCCGGCCGGCGCCATCCAGAAGGCGCTGGCCAAGGCCGGCTGGCAGGCGGGCCAGGTGGATCTGTGGGAAGTCAATGAAGCCTTCGCCGCCGTCACCATGGCCGCGATGGCCGACTTCAAGCTGCCCCACGACATCGTCAACGTCAACGGCGGTGCCGTGGCACTGGGCCACCCCATCGGCGCCAGCGGTGCGCGCATCGTCGTCACACTGCTGGGCGCGCTGAAGGCCCGTGGGMTCAAGAAGGGCATGGCGGCGTTGTGCATTGGTGGCGGTGAAGCGACGGCGCTGGCGGTGGAGATGCTCTGATGCTGGGTACCCACGATCTGGCGCTGTTTGCCGCCACCGTCTTCGTGCTGAATGCGACGCCCGGCGTCGACATGGCCTACACGGTCGCCAGCACGCTGCGTGGCGGCTGGCGCCAGGGCGTGGCGGCGGCGGTCGGCATCATGGCGGGCTGCGTGCTGCATTCGCTGGCCGCGGCCTTTGGCCTGGCGGCGCTGCTGGCCACGTCGGCCGAGGCCTTCACGATCGTCAAGCTCGTGGGTGCGGCGTATCTGCTCTATGTGGCATGGGGCATGGCCCGGGCCGGGCTGCGTCCGGCGTCGGCCGCGGCCGAAGTCAGCGCCCCGCAGTCGCTGTGGCGCACGGTGCGCCAGGGCTTCTTCACGAACGCGCTGAATCCCAAGGTCGCGCTGTTCTTCCTTGCGCTGCTGCCGCAGTTCATCGCGGCCGACGCACCGAGCAAGACGCTTTCTTTCCTGTTCCTGGGCGGCTGGTTCATCGTGCAGGGTCTGCTCTTCCTGCTGGCACTGATCGCCCTCGTCGCACCGCTGCGCCGTTCCAGACCGCGACCCTGGGTGGGGCGCGGCCTCAACCTCGGGGGTGCGAGCCTCTTCACGCTGCTGGCCGCCAAGCTCGCCCTCACCAAACCATGAATGTCCTCATCATCGGCGCCTCGCGCGGCCTGGGCCTCGAGTTCGTGCGCCAATACCGTGCGGCCGGCGCGCGCATCACAGCCACGGCCCGCGATGAAGCTGCGCTGGAGCGCCTGCATGCCCATGGTGCGCGCGCACTGAAGCTGGACGTGGCGGACRCCGCCAGCGTGTCCGGCCTGGCCTGGCTCATCGACGGCGAGAGCTTCGACGTCGTCGTCATCAACGCCGGCGTCTACGGCCCCAGCACCACGGGCCTGGAGACGCCAACGGAGGTCGATTTCGACGCCGTCATGCACACCAATGTGCTGGGTCCGATGCGCCTGCTGCCGCAGATTGCCGAGGCGCTGGCGCCGGGTGCCCGCGTGGCCATCCTCTCCTCCAAGATGGGCTCCATCGGCTCGCGCGCCAGCACCAGCGGCTGGCTCTACCGGGCTTCCAAGGCGGCGGTGAACTCCGTCATGAAAGATGCCGCGCTGACCCTGGCAGGCAAGGCCACCGTCATCAGCTTCCACCCCGGCTGGGTGCGCACCGACATGGGCGGCTCGGGCGCCGACATCGACGCGTCGACCAGCATCGCCGGCATGCGTACCGTGCTGGCCAGCGTGAAACCGGCGGATACGGGCAGTTTCTTCAATTACGACGGGCAACGATTGGACTGGTGAGTCCCCTTTATTGGCGGCGCGGCGGCCCGGCGGATTGCGCTAAGGTCTCGACCCATGGACACAACCCTCGCAGAAGCCGAAACGACCAGCCTGATCCGTGCCGGGGAAACCTGCGAACGTCACATCCGCTTCACGCGTGAGGACATCGCCGCTTTTGCCCGCCTGACCGGCGACTCCAACCCCCTGCACCACGATGTGCAGGCGGCCCAGCGGGCACGGCACGGCGAGATCATCGCCAGCGGCCAGCAGACGACGGCGCAGATGATCGGCCTCGTCGCCAGCCACTTCTCGCGCGGCGATGACGGCGCGGATCGCGAGCTGCTGTGCCTGAACTTCAATTTCGCCTTCAAGGCGCCGGTGTTCGCCGAGCAAGAGCTGCTGCTGCACTGGCGCGTGGCCAGCGTGGAATGGAATGCGACGCTCGGTGGCTGGCTGGCCCTCGTCGATGGGCGGGCGACCGTGCGCAACGCCCACCCTTGCGTAGTCGGGCGTGGCACGCTGCTCGTCAAGGCAGCCAGGGCCTGATTTCGTCCGCGAGCGTGGTCACATCGATGGGTTTGCCGATATGGGCGGCGCAGCCGGCCGCCAGCGCTCGGGCGCGCTCCTCGGGCATGGCCTGGGCGCTCATCGCCAGCACGGGCACGTCGCGCAGCGACGGATCGGCCTTCAGTCGGCGCGTGGCCTCGTAGCCGTCGAGAACCGGCATGCGCAGGTCCATCAGGATGATGTCGGGCCGGCGCGCGGCGGCAGCTTCCAGGCCAAGCTGACCATTGGCCKCCCAGTCGACCTCGAAGCCGGCGGCCTCCAGCACGTAGCGCGCGAGATAGGCGTTGGCCGCGTTGTCCTCGACCAGCAGCACTCGCGGCGTGTTGGCCATGTCAGGCGCTCCCCATGTGCCGCCGGAGCCTTGCGGGCCGAGTGCCGGGCCGCTCCCAAGCCGGCCCGCGCTGGCGATGTGCTTGCCGGTCGAACCGGCTAGCATCGCCGTCCCCTTGGGGGACCGATCGGGCGCGCCTGCGTTCAGCAGGGCGAGACCGGGCGAGGGGCCTCATAGCGCGTCCATCTCGATGATGAAGCGCGAGCCCCCACCTTCGGCAGGCTCGTGGCGGATGCGACCCTGCATGCCGGCCAGCAGCTGGGCGCTCAGATAGAGGCCCAGCCCCGTGCCCTCCTGGGCATGGGCGACGCCGCCTTCGAGCTGGCGGAAGGGCTGGAAGAGCAGGGCTCGATGCGCCTCGGGGATGCCGGGGCCGTGATCCCTGACGCTCAGGACCAGGCGCTCGCCGTCTTGCCAGGCCTGGATCTCGATGTCACCTTGCTCGGAGAACTTGATGGCATTGCCCACCAGGTTGATCAGCACCTGGGTCAGCTTGCGGCGGTCCCCACGCCAGGGCAGCGACGGGGCCATGGCCAGCTTCAACACCAGGCCCCGGGGTTCGGCCAGCGGGCGCAACTGGCCCGCCACATCGGCGGCGATCTCGGCGATGTCGATCGGTTCGATGTGGAGGTCCATGCGCCCGGCCTCGATGCGCGACAACTCCAGCAGGTCGTTGATGAGGGCCAGCAGGTGGCGGCCGGAGCTGGCGACGAAACCGAGCTGGCGTTTCTGCTCGGCGTTGACCGGGCCGCTGCGGCCACCGTGGATCAGGTCGGTGAAGCCGAGGATGGCATTCAGTGGCGTGCGCAGCTCATGACTCATGCGCGCCAGGAACTCGGACTTGAGCCGGTCAGCCTCCTGCAGCCTCAGGTGCTCGGCGGCCACCCGCTCGGCGGCCTTGCGTTCCGAGATGTCGTGCACGAAGCCGACGAACAGCGTCTCGCCGTCGAGCTCGAAGCGCGCGAAACGGATCTCCACCGGCAGATCCCGGCCATCGGCATGTCGGGCCAGCGTCTCAACGCCGCGCCAGTCCAGGCGTTTTTCTCCGGTCGCCATGTGGCGGGCCAGGCCAGCGACGTGCTGCGCCCGCAGGGCCTCGGGCTGCAAGGTCGCCAGCGGCTGGCCGTTGAGGCTGCCCGGTTCATGGCCGAGCAGCGCGTGGATGGCGGGATTGGCGAAACGGATGCTGCTGCCGGCATCGATGATGACGGCGCCGTCGATGCTGGTCTCCCACAGCGAGCGGAACAGCGCCTCGCTGCGCTGCACGGCCTGGTGGGTGCCCTGGTCCTCGCGGGCGCGCCGCATCACGAGGCCAGCGGCGGTCAGGCCGAACAGCAGGGCGCAGACCATCAGCATGCCGATCAGTGCCGCCGCCGTGATGCGCGACGCCAGCCCGAGGCTGGCCGAGAAGCGCTGCTCCATCGGTGTCAGCCGCGCATCCAGCGCCAGCACGCGGGGCTGCAGCGCGGCACGGGCCTCGGGAGGCAGTTCGCGGGCCTGGTGGGCCAGCGCGGTCATCTCGGTGATCAGCTCGTCGGCCTCGCGCCAGATGGCGACCGACTCGGCCATATAGGGCAGGCCGCGGCAGCAGCGGTAGAGCCGGATCAGGCCGGACGTGTCGTCGGCATGGTTGCGCGATTCGATGAAGCCCTGGCGGGCCTCTTCGTCATGGGCGCCACCTCCGTCCATGGCCTCGCGTGCACGCCTGGCGTTCAGGGGCACGGCGATCTCGCGCTCGAACGCTTCGTACTGCGCCTCGTCGCCGGATTGCAGATAGAGCACCAGGGCCAGCGTCGCGCTCTTCTGCGCACGTGACCATTGGCTTTCGCCAGCGACGTAGGCCCGTGCGGCCGACAGCGCCGTGATGGCATACAGCCCCAGCACCGCGAGCAACGCCGCCATGCCGATCAGCAGCCAGGCCACGCGGCGCGCACCGTGCGGCAGCACGGCGGCTGGGGTGGAGGCGGAAGCGTGACTCACCGTGTCCGAGTATGCCCAGACGCTGCCGGCGCGGGAACCTCAGGACGTAGGACGTTGCCTTCTGTTCTGCCTCGGCAGGGGTGTCATGCGCCGAGTGGTCAGAGCAAACCGGTCGTTACTTCGCTGCGCCACCAGCCCGTCCCTCCACCTCGAAGCTGCCCACCAGCACCTGGTCACCCCGGCCCGACAGGCGAAGCACGACGCGTTCGTCCTTCTGCGCGCCGGTGCCGAAGCCGGTGGCCAGCCACAGCATCAGCGTCGTGTAGGGCGACACCAGCTGCTGGCTGTGGCCATAGAACTGGACGCGCACCTCGTAGCGGCCCGGCTTGGCGCGGCGCAGCGAGAACTCCTCGGGGCCGTAGCCGCCAGTGAAGTCGCGCGACATCGCGCCGCCCTGGCGGGTCAGGCGGTGGGCGTAGTAGGCCTTCTCGCCGTCGGGGTCGGTCACCCAGAGGTCGATGTCGGTGTTGTCGGCGTCCCAGGTCAGCACAGCGCGCAGGTCCAGCGGCAGGTTTTGGCGCAGGCGCGCGTCGACACGCGACAGGTCCGGCTTGGGCGTCCGGGCGGCCAGGGCATTGAGCTCGGTCAGCGCAATCAGGTCGATGTCGGCAAAACGCCCGTCCCAGGGCCGGCTGGCCACGTCCCACAACAGGTCCAGCGCGCGCTGGGGCTGGGTGGCGGCGAGGGCCAGGGCGAGGTCGCGCGAGGACTGCGGCTCGTCCGGTGCCAGTTCGCGCACGCGCTCCAGCAGCGGCACGGCCAGGGGGGTCTGGCCGGCCTGCTGCAGCCGGTAGGCCAGGATGCGCAGGATGTGGCGGTTCTCCAGCTCCATCTCGGCGAGGTTGGACAGCACGCGCACGGCCAGTGCCTGCTGGCCCTTGGCGAAGAAGATCTCGGCCGCGTCGATGAAGAAGGCGGTGCTGGACAGATAGCCGGGCCGCTCGTCGAGGTAGATGGCATAGCGCTCGGCGTCGCTGGCCTCGCGCAGGCGGCGTGCGTAGGCGGCATTGGGCTCCCAGGCTCTCAGCGCGATGCTGGCCGGGGCGGCCGTGGTGCCGGCGTCCTCTTCGCGGGCGCGGCGCAATCCCGCCACGGACACGGATTCGAGCGCGGGCGCAGCTGAGGGAGCCAACATCTGCGCGAGAGGCGGCGGTGCCGGCGCTGCGGCGGGTGCTGGCGGCGGCTCTCGCAGGGCGATGGGGGCCGCTGGCTGCGCGATCGATGGGCGGACCGGCGCAGGCGCTGCCGGCCGGGTCTCGGCCACGGCGATGGGCGGCGTCTCGACGGGCCCCCGCGGGAACTCCTGGGCCCACCAGGCCTGGCGCTGCTTGAAGCGCTGCACGAGGCTGTCGATATGCCTTTCGCGGTCGGCCTGGCGCGTGGCGCCGCGCTGGGCCAGGCTCTGCCGGTAGGCCGCGCGCAGGGTGGCCGTGGGGGGCGCGATCTCGTAGCGCACATAGTCGGCCAGCTCGTCGAGCACGATCAGCGAGGTCTCGGCGCTGAGCAGGCGGAACTGCTCGCCCAGACGCCGGATCTGGGCGCGGTTGCGTTGCTGCTCGGCCGACAGCTCGGCGATGCGCAGCTCGGCCCAGCGCCGCGCTGCCAGCGGCAGCGTGGCCTCGTCGGACGGAGGGCTCTCGGTCGGCGCCTTCAGCTCGATGCGGCGCTGGCTGCGCCGCCCCTGGCCATCGATGAGGGTGACGAGGAGGCGGCCGGTGACCACTGTCAGGCGAGTCGCGATGGCGAGGCGGCCGTTCTCGGGGTGCAGGGATTCGATGACGACGTCCTCGATGCCCTCGACGCCGTCGCCTTTCACGTCCAGTACCTGCAGGCCGGGCCTTGTCAGCGCGGTGAAGGCGGACGCGGTGCCCATCCGGGTCAGGTCCAGCAGGCGTGCACCGCCGGCCTCGGCGAGGCGGCGCAGTCGTGGCAGGTCGGCCCGGCTGGCGGCATTCACCGTGAACACGGGGCCGGCGGGTGGCAGGCCGCCGAGGTCGGGCCAGGTGGCCAGGCCGTCGCTGAACAGCAGGCTCATCGTGCCGCTGCCGGGGGGCGCGGCGGCCAGGCCGGCATACCAGGCGGCCGGGCTGCTGGCGCCGTCGTACGGCAACTGCTGCAGGGTGCGGCGCAGGGGCTGCCAGTCGCCACCGCGCACGTCGAAAACACGCACCGGCTCGGCGGCATCGCGTGCCACGGTCAGGTGCACGCGCACGTCGCGGGCGGCGGAGAAGAGGGCATCGAGCAGGGCGAACTCGCGCGCATGGTCGCGCTCAGCGCCGGAGCCGGAGGCATCCCAGACGAGGTTGAGTTCGCGAGGCAGGCGGGTGGCGCCACGCGTGCCCTCGGCGGCGGCGATCTCCGCGTAGGCATAGACCTGGCCAAGATGTTCCTGCACGATGACGCTGTCGCCGCCGCTGCCGGTCCAGCTCAGAGCCAGCGCCTCGCGCGGCTGCCAGTTGCGGCGCTGCAGCCGCAGCGACGTCTCGTCGCCACGGGAGAAAGTCTCGACGCCGGCCAATGCGCCGCTCACCTGCGGCTTGCCGCCACGCAGGTCGAAGCGACCCTCGAACTGGCCCATCGGCTGGCCGAAGTTCAAGGGCAGGCGGTACTGCATGCGCCCCTGCGGGTCGGGCTGCAGCGTCTCGGCCAGTTGCAGCATGACGCGCCGCTCGCCGTTGGGCGGCACCGGATAGATGCGCAGCTTGAAGTTGTTGCCGGCGGTGCGCTCGAGCAGGGCCGGGTCGACGCGACGGCGCGAGATGTCGTCGAACACCTGGCGGCCCTTGTCCTTGGGCACGGGCACGGCGCTGACCATCTCGCCGCGGATGTCCAGCGCAAAGCCGACGACGCTCTGGCCGGCATCGAGCGGGAATTCCAGCGTGGCTTCCAGCTGGCGCGGGTTGGGGTTGTGCACGACGAGCTCGATGCGCGTCTGCGCCTGGGTGCCGGCCAGCGTGGCCTGCACCTGCACGCGCTGCAGCGTCAGCGGCTCGCCGGCCTCGGGCGCGATGAAGCGCGGCATGGGCGGCGCTACCGGGGGCAGGGGCTTGGGCGGCGGTGGCGGAGGGCTGAGCGCGAAAGCGGCCGAGGCCACCAGGGTCAGCAGGGTGAGCAGCGAGCGAAGCGTCATGGCAGAGGGCATAAGAAGGTGTCCGGGACGGGCAAGCCAGGCGGCACCGACAACACCTTGCCCAAACCGGCATCGTCGGCGAGTGCACCGTGTTCGTCAGCGTGAAGCTGGCGAACACAGGGCCTCTGCTTCTACGGCGGCAGCGGGCAAACAGGGTGAACGCCGCTCCGAAAACCGCCGGAGGGCGACCGAGGGAATATTCCCTTCGGTCCTTTACTGCTACCGCGACCGCTGCTGCCTAAGCTGCGCCGTCTTCATGGGAGCTTGTCGATGCGCCGTGGGTTCAAGGTGTTGCTGTGGATCGTGCTCGGTCCGATGGCGTTGCTGCTGCTGCTGGGCATTGCCTGGCTGGCCTGCAATGGTCGCTGGGCGGATGCCGACCCTCAGCCGGTACCCCCGGAGCTGCTGCCGCAGGCGGTGACGCTGGCGCCGCAGGACAACGCCTTCTTCGACGCCCAGGGGCTGCGCGCGCCGCAGGGCGAGGCGCCGAATGCCTGGGGGCAGCGCAGCTGGCGTGGTGAGGTCAGCGGCGAAGCCGGGCTGCTGGCGCTGCCATCGGGGGAGGACTGGAACTGCAACGCCGCCAAGGAGGATTGCGTGGCCCGCTGGCGTACCGCCGCGGCGGGGCTGAAGGCGCAGATGGCCAATGCCAGCCTGTTCGGCGAACGTTGCAAGGCGCTGGCAGCCAGGCCCAGCTTCCAGGAGCCGGCACCGGTGCGTCGGCCCCGCCCACCCGGCAGCGCGTCCTTCGAAGCCCTGGCGCTGCCGCAGTTCGGAGGCGTGACCCATTGCATGCGCTGGTTGCAGATCGAAGCCGTGCTCGCGCCGGATGCACAGCGCGCGGAGCCGTCCTGGGCAAGGGCGGATGCGCTGCTGCGCCTCTTCGCCTCCGGCTCCCAGACCTTGCTCGGCCAGGCTGTCGGTTGGGCCACGGCCATGCGGCACCAGCAGTTGTTGGTGCAGTGGGCGGCGCGCCAGCCGGCAGGCGCGGTGCTGCCGGCTGCTTGGCGAGCCCCGCTGCCGGCACGCCTGCTGCAGCCGCGCCTGTGGATGGCAGCGGAGTCGCATTTCCAGCGCGAGACGGTTGCCGACCTGAGCGCGCATGGCGACCAGATGTTCGACATGGAACCCAATCCGCCGCAGGCCTGGGCCAGCCGGCACAGCCTGGGCTATCTGCCGCAGCTGACGATACAGGCCATGAGCGCCTACTGGTTGGCCGACATGCGGTCCTTCGGTCAGCTGCAGGGCCCCGCGTTGGCGCGGCAGGTGCGCAGCAAGCCGGAGCCCGACGCCTCCTGGTGGCGCTTCCTGCGCTGGCGCAACACGGTCGGCCACGTGTTGGTGGAGGTCGGCCGACCTGCCTTCGAAAGCTATGCCTTGCGCCAGGCCGACCTGGTGCTGTCCCAGGCCGCGCTCGACCTCAGCCAGCAGCTGAACGCGCTGCCCGTCGCGGAGCGCCCGGGCTGGTGGCAGCGCCAGACGCTGGACACCGGCGTTCGCGAGCGCCTGAGCCTTGAAGGCGACGCGCTGACCGTCCGCACCTGGCGGGGCGAAGTCGAGGCGGCGCATGCGGCGCCCTTGCGCTTCCCGCTGCGCTCCGGCTGACGCAGCCTCGACAATGGCTCATCCAATCCAACAGGTTGAGCACCATGCTTCTTACCGAAGACCACCTCGCCGTGCAAGACGCCATCCGCGCCTTCGTGCAGGCCGAGATCGCCCCCCATGCCGCGGCCTGGGACAAGAGCCACCATTTCCCCGCCGAGCAGTTGAAGGGCCTGGCGGCCCTGGGCTGCTATGGGGTTGCCGTGCCGACCGAATGGGACGGCGCGGGCCTGGACTATCTGGCGCTGGCCGTCATCCTCGAAGAGATCGGCGCGGGTGACGGCGGCACCAGTACCGTGGTCAGCGTCAACAACTGCCCGGTCTGCTCCATCCTGATGGGCTTTGCCAACGACGAGCAGAAGGAGCGCTTCCTCAAACCCCTGGCGCGCGGCGACATGCTGGGCGCCTTCTGCCTGACCGAGCCTCATGTCGGCTCGGAAGCTGGCGGCCTGCGCACGACGGCCGTCCGCGATGGCGATGACTATGTGCTCAACGGCGTCAAGCAGTTCATCACCAGCGGCAAGCACGGCGATGTCGCCATCGTCATGGCGGTGACCGACAAGGCCGCTGGCAAGAAGGGCATCAGCGCTTTCGTCGTCCCGACCAATACACCCGGCTACCAGGTCGCGCGCATCGAGGAGAAGATGGGCCAGCACAGCAGCGACACGGCCCAGATCCTGTTCGAGAACTGCCGCGTGCCGGCTGCCAACCGCCTGGGCGATGAAGGCCAGGGCCTGAAGATCGCCCTGTCGGGCCTGGAGGGCGGGCGCATCGGCATCGCCTCGCAATCGGTCGGCATGGCGCGCGCGGCCTTTGAGGCGGCACTGCGCTACAGCAAGGACCGGGTCACCTTTGGCCAGCCCATCTTCAACCACCAGGCGGTGCAGTTCAAGCTGGCTGACATGGCCACGCAGATCGAGGCGGCGCGCCAGTTGATCTGGCATGCCGCCAGCCTGAAGGATGCCGGCCGACCCTGCCTGAAGGAGGCGGCCATGGCCAAGCTGTTCGCCAGCGAGATGGCCGAGAAGGTCTGCTCCGAGGCCATCCAGATCCACGGCGGCTATGGCTACCTCAGTGACTTCCCGGTCGAGCGCATCTACCGCGATGTGCGGGTGACGCAGATCTACGAGGGCACGAGCGAGGTGCAGAAGATCCTGATCGGGCGGGCGCTGGCGGCGGGCTGAGAGGGCGAGAGGCAAGCCAACGCGCGGAACGCCCTCTCGGGCATGCCGGATTCCCGCTCACCGCTCTGAGCGGCGCTCATCACGCCGTCAGAGCGGCTGCTGCTCGTTCGACCCGCCCGTTCCTTCACGCTTGCCGCGGTGCTCGGCGAGGGCCAACCGTATGGGGATGCGGTTGGCTGGCTCGTGAACACCGCCGGCCGCCGATCAACGCCAAGCGGCGCGCAGCGACAAGCCGCAGGGCCAGTCGCCACCCCACCACTGCCGGCTCTTTCGTGAAATCAGGCGCACGCCACGTTGTTGACTAACGTGACACACGGCCCTAATCTGACAGCAACAAATCAGGAGCAGCCGCCGTGAATGAGACTTTGACGAGTAGTGAAGCTGCGCGGATATGCGGCGTGAGCTTTCGGACGGTGATTCGATGGATCGAGCGCAACGAGCTGCAGGCCTATCGGTTGCCTGGCCGTGGCGACTATCGCGTCCTCGCGACCGAACTGCGCCGGTTCATGAGCGTGCATGGCATTCCTGATCCCGATGACATGCCCGGGCAAGCCAAACGCATCCTGGTGGTCGACGACGAAGCCGCGATGGCCAGCGCGATCAAGCGGGCGCTCAAGCGCGAAGGCTTCGAGGTGGCCACCGCGAGCGACGGCTTCCTGGCGGGGTCGATGCTGCACGTCTTCAAGCCGCACCTGATGACCCTGGACCTCCAGATGCCCGGCATCGACGGCTTCGGCGTCCTGCGCTTCCTGCGCGAGCAGCCGCCGCCGTTTCCGCTGAAGGTGCTCGTCGTTTCCGGCGAGAGCGAGCAACGTCTGCAGCAGGCGCTCGAGCTGGGCGCGCATGGCGCGCTGGCCAAACCCTTCGAGAACGAGGAACTGCGGCAGGCCGTCGCGCGGATCCTGGGCGAAGCGCCCCGGGGCGCGCGCACCGGTGATGGCAAGGAGCCCTGAGGAGACCTTCGCTCGCATGGGGCGCAGCCATGAAYAACCACAGGCCAGGCGACACGACCAGCCTGCTGGCGCGCCTGCGGGAGATGCAGGAGAGCCTGTCCCGCGTGGTGGCCGGCGTGCGCGAGAACTCCGAAGCGGTCGCCACCGCATCGGCACAGATCGCCCAGGGCAACAACGACCTGAGCCAGCGCACCGAGGAGCAGGCCTCGGCGCTCGAGGAGACCGCAGCTTCGATGGAGCAACTCAGCGCCACCGTCAAGCAGAACGCCGACAACGCCAGCGAGGCCAACGCACTCGCGCAGGGCGCCAGCGTCATCGCCATCAAGGGCGGCGAAGTGGTCGGCCAGGTCGTCGACACCATGAAGGCGATCAACGCCGKCTCGAAGAAGATTGCCGACATCATCGGCGTCATCGACGGCATCGCTTTTCAGACCAACATCCTCGCCTTGAACGCAGCGGTGGAAGCGGCGCGCGCCGGCGAGCAGGGCCGCGGCTTCGCGGTCGTCGCCAGCGAGGTGCGCAGCCTGGCCGGTCGATCGGCGAACGCCGCCAAGGAGATCAAGAGCCTGATCGGAGCGAGCGTGCAGCGTGTCGAGCAGGGCACAGCGCTGGTCGATCAGGCCGGTGCCACGATGACGGAAGTGGTCAACTCGATCAAGCGTGTGACCGACATCATGGTCGAGATCAGCGCGGCCAGCACGGAGCAAAGTGCCGGCGTGTGCCATGTGGGTGAAGCCGTCGGTCAGATGGACCAGGTCACGCAGCAGAACGCCGCGCTGGTGGAGGAAAGCGCGGCGGCGGCGGAGAGCCTGCGGGTGCAGGCACTGCGGCTGGTGCAGAC
>NZ_JBFULE010000081.1:0-13396 GCF_056400485.1 Roseateles sp. P5_B10 | reverse complement strand
GCTCAAGCCCTGCCGCATCGACGGCATCCCCAACGAGCTCCAATGCGGCAGCCTGCAGCGCCCGCTGGACCCAGCCCGGCCGGACGGCGTGAAGGTCGACATCCACTACCTCGTGGTTCCGGCGCTGGCGCGCAACAAGCAGCCCGACGCGGTGCTGCTGCTGGCCGGCGGGCCTGGCCAGAGCGCGATCAAGGTGGCCGCGCGCGTGCTGCCGCGCCTGTCCAGGCTGAACAACCGCCGCGACCTGGTTTTCATCGACCAGCGCGGCACCGGCCAATCGGCGCCGCTGGACTGCCCCGACGACAGCAAGCTCTCCGTCGCCGAGCAGCTCGAGCCCAGCGCCCAGATGCGCCGCATCGACGAATGCCGCGCCGGGCTGGAGAAGCTGCCCTATGGCCAAAACGGCGGCCTGCGCTTCTTCACGACGACCATCGCCATGCAGGACATGGACGCCGTGCGCGAGCAGCTGGGGGTGCCGCAGTGGAACCTCGTCGGCGCCAGCTACGGCACGCGCGCCGCGGTGGAGTACCTGCGCCTGTTCCCCGCCAAGGTCCGCCGCACCGTCATCGACGGCGTCGCGCCGCCGGACATGATCCTGCCGGCCAGTTTCTCGACCGATGGCCAGGCGGCGCTGGACAAGCTCTTCGAGGCCCACGCCAAGACCCACCCCGAGCTGCGCGCCGACTGGCAGAAGCTGCTGGCCTCGCTGCCGCGCCAGGTCAATGTGCAGCAACCGCTGACCGGCGTGCCCGAGCGCTTCACCGTGGACCGCGACCTGGTGATGCGTTCCGTGCGCGGACCGCTCTACCAGCCAGCCCTGGCGGCCGCCTTGCCCGCCGCCATCCACACAGCGGCTAGCGACGGCAACTTCGCCTCCCTCTTCGGCCTGACGACGGCCTTCGGCTCCAGCCCCTCGATGCGCCTGGCCATGGGCATGCACTTCTCGGTCATGTGTGCGGAGGACGCGCCCCGCATCGCCGAGGCCAAGGACGCGCCGGGCGCGGACTTCCGCACCGTCGATGCCGAGATGTATGCCCGCATCTGCAAGACCTGGCCGCGCGGCGACGTGGCGGCCGACTTCTACAAGATCCCACCCGCGCCCAGCCCGGTCCTTGTGCTGAGCGGCGGCGCCGACCCGGCCACGCCGCCACGCCACGGCGAGCATGTCGCCAAGGCCCTGGGAGCTGGCCATCCGGAGCGCGTGCAGCACGTTGTGGTCGCCGAGGCGGGCCACGGCGTCATGGCCGTGGGCTGCATGCGTGACCTGATGTTCCGCTTCATCGACGCCAAGCAGGACGCGGCCGCCCTGCCCCAGGACGCCGCCTGCGCCACCCGCATCCCACGCCCTGTCGCCTTCCAGCCCGTTCAGCCCGCTCCGCCCGTCCACGGAGGGGCGGCCCAATGATCGACATCCAGGACGTTCACAAGCAGTTCATCGCCCAGAGCGGTGGCAGGCTCTTCAAGCGCCGAAACTCCAAGGACGGCAAACGCGTCGTGCATGCGGTGCAGGGCGTCAGCGTCAAGGCCGCCAACGGCCGCATCACCGGCCTGCTGGGCGCCAATGGCGCGGGCAAGACGACGACGCTGCGCATGCTGGCCGGCTTGTTCCCGCCAGATGCGGGCGCCATCAGCGTCGACGGCATCGCCGTGAAGGACGCGCCGCTGAAGGCGTTGTCGCGCATGGGCATCCTCGGCGATGCGCACGGCCTCTACCCCCGCCTGTCGGCGCGCGAGAACATCGTCTACTTCGGCCGGCTGCAGGGCATGAGCCCCGATGCCGCGAACGCGCGTGCCGAGGACCTCGCGAAGCTGCTCGACATGGGCGACATCCTGGACCGCCGCGCCGACGGCTTCAGCCAGGGCGAGCGCATGAAGACAGCGCTGGCCCGCGCGCTGGTGCACGACCCCGCCAACATCGTGCTCGACGAGCCCACCAACGGCCTGGACGTGCTGGCCACGCGCGCCCTGCGCGAGGCCCTGCGCTGGCTGCGCAGCCCCGAAGGCGGCGCCAAGTGCATCGTCTTCTCGACCCACATCATGCAGGAGGTGGAACACCTCTGCGACGAGGTCGTCGTCGTGTCCAAGGGACGCAGCGTCGCCCGCGGCAGCGTGCCGGAGCTGCTGGAACTGGCCGGCGAATCGCGTTTCGAAGACGCCTTCGTCAAGCTCGCATTTCCTGAAGAGGTGGCCGCGTGAAACAAGCCCTGATCGTTTTCATCAAGGAGCTCAGCGACGCGCTGCGCGACCGACGCACGCTGCTGCGCCTGGCTGTCCCCGCGGTGCTAATGGGGCCGCTGCTGCTGATGGCGCTGTCGGGCCTGATCGCCTCGCTCGAGGAGCGCGCCGAGAAGCGCGAGGTGCTGGCCGTCGGCATCGACACCGCGCCGACGCTGAAGAACTTCATCGAGCGCCAGACCTACACGCTCAAGGCCGCGCCCGAGGACTACGAGGCCCGGCTGCGCGCCACCACGCTGCTGGAGCCGGTGCTCGTCGTGCCCAAGGACTTCGAGGCCAAGCTGCTGGCCGGCGAGGCGCCGACGGTGGAGGTCGTCAGCGACAGCGCCAACCAGCGGGCCGAGGCGGGCGTAGGCGCCATCAAAAGCCTGCTCTGGGGCTTCAACCGCGAGCGTGCCATGCTCAACCTGGCGATGCGCGGCGTGTCCACCGAACTGCTCGAAGCCACGGACGTGCAGGAGCGTGACCTCGCCAGCGCCCAGGCCCGCGCGGCGCGGCTGACCGGCATCATCCCAATGTTCATCCTGATGGCCGTGCTCTACGGCGCGTTGACCGCAGCACTGGACAGCACGGCAGGTGAGCGCGAGCGCGGCTCGCTGGAACCGCTGCTGATGAACCCAGCTCCGCACGGCGCCATCGTGGCCGGCAAGTGGGGCGCCGTCGCGCTGCTGGGCATGGCCGTCGCGCTGCTGTCCTCCTTGAGCTTCGTGCCGGCGCAGTGGCTGCTCAAGAGCGACGTGCTGCAGGCCCAGTTCAGCTTTGGCGGGCCCGAGGTGCTGGCCTTCTGGCTGATCCAGATCCCGCTTGCGGCGGGCCTGTCCGCCCTGCTGATGGCGCTGGCCATCCGCTCCAAGACCTTCAAGGAGGCCCAGGCGGGCAGCACGCTGGTCATCACCGCCGTCACCTTGATGCCCATGGTCAGCCTGCTCAACCCGGGTGGCGAGGCGGCCTGGTACTACTGGGTGCCAGGTCTTGCACAGAACACGCTGATGATGGCCGTGCTCAAGGGCGAGGCGCTGCGCTGGGGCCAGGTGATGCCGGGCGTGCTCGTCGGCATCGCGCTGACGGTGGCGGCCCTGCTTTACGTGGCCCGCTCGATGCGGGCGGCGGTGGCACGGTAAGCTGCCCACCGCATGAAAAGCATCGTCTCCATGGCGGCCACGGCGCTGTTGCTGTCCGGCTGCACCAGCTTCAAGAGCTTCACTGCCTTCGAAGCCGCCACGCCGCCGGACTACAGCGGCGCCACGGCCAATGTCGCCGACAAGGTCGTGGCCATCAGCCCCCAGCAGTTGCACGTCTTCGAGATGACGCAGGTCGACGACCGGCGTCTGTCCAGCAGCAGCATGGCCAGCACGCGGGCGGGTCAGGGCAGCGGCATGACCGTCACGCCCGTGTCACTGACCAACGAGTTGCCGTTGCACGCGTCCCGCGTGCGGCTGCAGGCTGCGACCCAGTACGCCTCGCCGATGCTCGCGATGTCGAACCCGAATTGCCGCACGGTGGGCGAGGTGAGCTTCTCGCCGCAGGACGGCAAGCGCTACACCGTTGCCGGCCGCATTGCCGCCGACCGCTGCGAAGTCTGGATCGAGGAGATGGCGACCGGGCAGGTCGTCACCGAGAAGCTCACCGGCCCGGGCACCGAACGCTAACCAAGCCGTCGAGCGGCCGCCTTGAGCAAGGCCCGCGAATACCAGCGGTGAAAGCCCAACAGCGCGTGGAAGACCCGGCCGAAGCGCGGCTCGCCGCCAGGCTCGCGGCGGCGCGGCACGACGGCCGAACCGAACCACAGCGTCGTACCCATCGCACCCGCCTCGGCCTTGAACCAGGAGCGCGTGGCGCCGCTGTCCTCGTGCATCAGCAGCTCGTCGCGCTCGCGGGCCTCGACCGTCCAGACGGCCAGGCGCGCGCCCTCACCGCGGGCGACGGCGCGCGCCATCGCGTCACTGGACGGGCGGCCGGACAGCGCAATCAGCGCTCGCTCGACCTTGAAGAGACGCGTCGTGTAGAAGGCCTCGACAAACTCGGCGAGAGTCACCGCGCGCGGGACCTTCAGCGTGTAGGCATCGGCAAAGGCACCGTGCTCCTTGGCCAGGCGGGCGAGCAGGCTGGCGGGTGGCAGCGCGGTTTCTGTGGGCGTCATGCCGCCAGCCTAACCGCCGATCAATGCAAACCGTCCAACAGGGCCTGGCGCAGCGTCGCCTCGTCGGCATTGCCTTGATGGCGACGCATGAGCTGCCCGTCCTGGAAGGTGAAGTAGATCGGCAGGCCGGGCACGGCGTACTGGGCGACGAAGTCATTGCGGCTCACCGACGTCCAGGGCTGGAAGGCCACCCGCACGAAGCTGATGCCCTTGGCCTGCTGGTTCTGGGCCAGCGCATTGAACGAGGGGTTCGCGCGGATGCAGTAGATGCAGCCTGGGTCGTAGGAGCTCAGCTGCAGCACCACCCAGCCCTTGGTCTTGCGCAGCCAGGCGCTCAGCTCGGCGGGTGCAACCTCCTTGACGAAGGGGCTGGTCGCTGCTGCGGCCGCTGATGCCGGCACCGGCGGGTTGGTTGCCGTGCGGCCCGGCGGTGACGGCAGCGGCGCATCGGCCACGGGGGCACGCTGACGTTCGACATAAGCGAGCAGCGGCCCGCGATCCAGGTTGGTCGCGCTGATCGCCTTGACGGTGGACGCATAGCCCCCGTACACCGTGCCCACCCGAATGGCCACGACGGCGTCGGCGCGATGGGCGATGAGGTACATGCCGCGGTCGCCAAAGGCCTGCCAGGTCAGCTTCTTGGCCAAGTCGAGTTCATGGAACCAGTAGACCGCGGCATCCTCGGCACCGTCGGCCGCCTTGCAGGGGAAGTCGCAGACCGTGATCAGCTCGAAGCCCTGCTCGCGCAGCTGGCCGGCGTAGTGGCGGGCCACCAGCAAGGGGCTGTCGTCGGCCTCGTGCTTGTACTGCGTCATGACGACACTGCCCTCGTAAGGCAGGCGCCAGCGGCTCGTGCGGTTGCCGCCCTGGGCACGCTCGGGCGGGCTGATCGGCAGCGCGCCGGCTTCCAGCGGGTTGTCGTAGCGGCCCGTCTGCTGGGCCCGCGGATAGGGCCGCAGCTCGGCCACGGCGGCCTGCGCACTGGCGATGCACGCCAGCAGGGCCGCAGCGCCCAGCAGTTGACGATGCCAGGCCTTCACCGCGCCGCGGTGACTTTGTTCGATTCTCATGTTTCTCCCTGAACTTCCAACCACGCCGGGCGCGGCGGCGGCAGTCTAGGAGGGACGGAGAACGGTCAGCCCGATGAACTGGTTACGACCTGTTTGCTAGGGGGCTGTCGGTGCCGTCTCCTGCTCCATGGGAGTGTCGGAGACGGTCGTCATTCGGGATTCAATCCGGCCTGACCTTGGCCCGCAGGATGACGGGCTTCCAGCGCTGCTGCTCCTGGGCGATGAAGGCGGCGAACTGGGCCGGCGTGTTGCCGACAGCCTCAGCAGAGTCGGCACCCAGGCGCTCCTTGGAGCCCACCGAGCGGATGGCCTTGGCCGCCTCGACAGCCAGCTTGTCGACCGAGGCCGGCGCCATGCTGGACGGTGCCAGCAGCCCGTACCACTGCGTCATCTCGAAGCCGGGGAAGCCCTGCTCGGCCACGGTCGGTACGTCGGGCAGCTGGGGCAGGCGCTCGCGCGAGCCGGTGGCCAGGCAGCGCAGCTTGCCAGCCTTAATGAACTGCAGCACGGCCGGCGCGCCGACGGCTGCGGCCTCCAGGCGCGCGCCCAGCAGATCGGTCAGCTGCGGGCCGGTGCCGCGGTAGGGCACGTGCAGCATGAAGAGATTGGCGGCCATCTTCAGGTATTCCATCGCCAGGTGACCGGCGCTGCCATTGCCGGCCGAGCCGTAGTTCAGCTGGCCCGGGCGCTTGCGCGCGTAGGCGACGAACTCCTGCAGCGTCTTGGCGGGCACGTCGGGATGGACGACGTAGAGACTGGGCACCTTGGCCAGCAGCGTGACGGGCCGGAAGTCCTTGACCGGGTCATAGGGCAGCTTGTCGAAAATGAAGGGGTTCACGGCCAGCGTGCCGATGTGGCCGAGCACCAGGGTGTGCTGGTCGTCCGCGCGGGCGACCTCGGCCATGGCGACATTGCCGGCGCCGCCCGGCTTGTTCTCGACATACATGGTCTGGCCCAGCGACTTGGTCAGCTCGGCGGCGACGGTGCGCGCGACGATCTCGCTGCTGCCGCCCGGCGCAAAGGGCACGACGAGGCGAATGGTGCGGCTGGGYCAGGGGGTCTCGGCGAGGCTCGGCAGGACCAGACCGGCGGAGGACAACAGTAGCAGGCGGCGTTGCAGATCGGTCATGGCGGCGTGACAAAGAGCGGGCGTGGCCCGACTCTAGCCGGGCGCCGTTTCCTTCTCCATCMAACCCAGCCAGCGCATGGCCTGCTCGCGGTTCTCGCCACACATCTCCTCATGCGGCGGCAGCGAGCCGCAGACGGCGGGGCGCTCGGGCTGCCCAAAAATACGGCAGCGGAGTTCGTCGTCCAGCTGCAGGCAGCGCACACCCGCCGGCTTGCCATTCGGGTGGCCGGGGATGGGCGAGCTGATCGACGGGGCGATGCAGCAGGCGGCGCAATGCGGGCGGCATTCCATAACGGCGGAATTGTCCCTGCCGCATGAGCCTGAACGGGGTGACTTATCCACAGCCGCTTCGTAAAATTCGCGGTTCGCCTAGGCGCCTTGCCCGGCGATTGCTCTTTCCAGGATCCAGATGCTTTACCCCAAGGAATTCGATGTCATCGTCGTCGGCGGTGGCCATGCCGGCACCGAGGCGGCGCTCGCTGCCGCCCGCATGGGCGCGCAGACGCTGCTGCTGACCCACAACATCGAGACCCTGGGCCAGATGAGCTGCAACCCCAGCATCGGCGGCATCGGCAAGGGCCACCTTGTGAAAGAGGTCGATGCGCTGGGCGGCGCGATGGCGCTGGCCACCGACGAAGGCGGCATCCAGTTCCGCATCCTCAATGGCTCCAAGGGCCCGGCCGTGCGCGCCACCCGCGCCCAGGCGGACCGCATCCTCTACAAGGCCGCCATCCGCCGCATGCTGGAGAACCAGCCCAACCTGCAGCTGTTCCAGCAGGCGGTGGACGACCTGATGGTGGAAGGCGACCGCGTCGTCGGCGCCGTTACCCAAGCCGGCATTCGTTTTCGCGCCCGCGCCGTCGTGCTGACGGCCGGCACTTTCCTGGACGGCCGCATCCACGTCGGCCTGGAAAACTACAGCGCCGGCCGTGCCGGTGATCCGCCGGCCGTGTCGCTGTCGGCACGGCTCAAGGAGCTGAAGCTGCCGCAGGGTCGACTCAAGACAGGCACGCCGCCACGCATCGACGGCCGCACCATCGACTTCAGCAAGTGCGAGGCACAGCCCGGCGACCTGGATCCGGTGCCGGTGTTCAGCTTCATGGGCAAGGCGGCGATGCACCCGCAGCAGGTGCCGTGCTGGATCACGCACACGAATCTGAAGACCCACGAGATCATCCGCAGCGGCTTCGACCGCAGCCCCATGTTCACCGGCGTCATCGAGGGCGTGGGCCCGCGCTACTGCCCGAGCATCGAGGACAAGGTGAATCGCTTCGCCGACAAGGACTCGCACCAGATCTTCCTGGAGCCCGAGGGCCTGACGACGCACGAGGTCTACCCGAACGGCATCTCCACCTCCCTGCCCTTCGACATCCAGCTCGCCGCGGTGCGCAGCATCCCGGGCCTGGAGAACGCCGACATCCTGCGCCCCGGCTATGCCATCGAGTACGACTACTTCGACCCGCGCGGCTTGAAGGCCTCGTTCGAGACCAAAGTCATCCAGGGTCTGTTCTTCGCCGGCCAGATCAACGGCACGACCGGCTACGAGGAGGCCGCGGCCCAAGGCTTGTTCGCCGGCCTGAACGCGGCGCTGCAGGTGCGTGGCGAGGCGGCATGGACCCCCGCGCGCGACCAGGCCTACCTGGGCGTGCTGGTGGACGACCTCATCACCAAGGGCGTGACCGAGCCCTACCGCATGTTCACCAGCCGCGCCGAGTTCCGGCTGCAGCTGCGTGAGGACAACGCCGACGCACGCCTGACTGAAACCGGCCGCCAGCTCGGCTTGGTGGACGACGCCCGCTGGGCAGCGTTCAATCGCAAGCGCGACGCTGTTTCACGTGAAACCGAGAAGCTGAAGAACACTTGGGTGCATCCCGGCATCCTGGCGGCGGCGGATGCGGAGCGTCTGGTCGGCAAGGCGCTGGAGCGTGAATACACACTGGTCGAACTGCTGCGCCGGCCCGGCGTCGTGTTTGACACCGTTGCCGAGGTCGCTGCGATTRCGCGACCCGAAGCCGGTGTTTCACGTGAAACACTGACCGCCGAGCTGGGCCAGGAGCTTGCCGACCTCGTCACCGAACAGGTCGAGATCAGCACCAAGTACGCTGGCTACATCAACAAGCAGGTCGACGACGTCGCCCGCGCCGCCCATTTCGAGCATCTGAAGCTGCCCGACGAGCTGGACTACGGCCTCGTCCACGCCCTCTCCTTCGAGGCCCGCCAGAAGCTCAACAAGCACAAGCCCGAGACGCTGGGCCAGGCCTCGCGCATCTCCGGCATCACCCCGGCCGCCATCTCGCTGCTGCTGGTGCATCTGAAGAAGGGCAAGTTCAAGGGCTTCACGGAAGCGGAAGCGGCATGAGGGACACGCTCCAAGCGGCAGCCATCGAACTCGGCCTCGAACTCAGCGACACCCAACTCGACCAGTTGCTGGCCTACCTGGCCCTGCTGCAGAAGTGGAACAAGGTCTACAACCTGACCGCCGTGCGTGACCCGGCGCAGATGCTGAGCCACCACCTGGTGGACAGCCTATCCGTCATCGCGCCGCTGAAGCGTCACGGCGCGACGGCCCGGCTGATGGATGTGGGCGCCGGGGGCGGCCTGCCCGGTGTCGTCATCGCGATCTGCTGCCCCGGCACCGATGTGAGCTGCGTCGATGCCGTCGCCAAGAAAACCACCTTCATCCAGCAGGTCGCAGCCGAGTTGAAGCTGCCCAATCTGCGCGGTGTGCACAGCCGCGTCGAGGCGCTGAGCACCGAACCCTTCGGCGTCATCACGTCCCGCGCCTTCGCCTCGCTGGTCGATTTCACCAGCTTGACCCGCCAACACTTGGCCGAAGGTGCGGTCTGGATGGCCATGAAGGGCCAGCACCCGGCCGACGAGATCGCTGCCTTGCCCGCCGACGTGGATGTGTTTCACGTGGAACAACTGGTCGTTCCGGGCCTGGACGCCCAGCGCTGCATCATCTGGATGCGGCCTAAGTAGAAACAAAGCCACAGAGACACAGAGGCACGGAGAAATTCAGCTTCTCTCCTCTGTGTCTCTGTGCCTCTGTGGCTGTGTTCGCCTTTATCCTCGCGCCTCGAACCCGACGCCCCGACAAACCAACAGATGGCCAAGATTTTCTGCATCGCCAACCAGAAGGGCGGCGTCGGCAAGACCACCACCACCGTCAACCTCGCCGCCGGCCTGGCCCAGATCGGCCAGCGCRTGCTGGTCGTCGACCTGGACCCACAGGGCAACGCCACCATGGGTTCCGGCATCGACAAGCGCAAGCTGGAGCTGACGGTCTATGACGTGCTGCTGGAGTCCGCCTCCCTGGCCGAGGCCAAGACTCGTGCCGAGAAGGCCGGCTACGACGTTCTCGGCGCCAATCGCGAACTGGCCGGCGCCGAGGTGGATCTGGTGGCGCTGGAACGCCGTGAGGCCCGCATGAAGGCCGCCCTGCTCGATGCTGGCAAGGACTACGACTTCATCCTCATCGACTGCCCGCCGTCTCTGTCCATGCTGACTTTGAACGGCCTGTGCAGCGCCCACGGTGTCATCGTGCCCATGCAGTGCGAGTACTTCGCACTCGAAGGCCTGACCGACCTGGTCAACACCATCAAGCAGATCCACGCCAACCTGAACCCCGACCTGCAGATCATCGGCCTGCTGCGCGTCATGTTCGACCCGCGCATCACGCTGCAGCAGCAGGTCAGCGACCAGCTCAAGGCTCACTTCGGCAACAAGGTCTTCGACACCGTCATCCCGCGCAATGTGCGGCTGGCCGAGGCGCCAAGCTACGGCCTGCCGGGCGTGGTGTTCGACCCCAGCTCCAAGGGGGCCCAGGCCTTTGTCGAGTTCGCCAAGGAGATGGTGAGGCGGATCGAGACGATGCGGTGAGAACCCGCTGATGCGCTGGAGGCGCGCACTGTCCTGGGTGGCGCTGGCCATCGCCGCACTGATCGGCGGCTGCTCGGTGCTGCTGAATCAGCTGTTCCCCGCCGATCTGTGCGCAACCGAGGTCTTCACCAAGGTGCGGTCGCCCAGCGGCAAACTCACGGCCATCGTCTATGAAATCGACTGCGGCGCGACCACCGGTTTCTCGCGCCAGGTGGTCATCGTCCCCACGACCGAGCGGCGCATTGATCCCCAAGCCCTACCTCGCGGCTTCTTTGCCATCTCGCTGGGCTCGGCCGTCGACGACCATCTGTCCATGCGAGACGGCCTCGTCGATCTCCATTGGTTGGCCGATGATCATCTGGACATCGCTTACCCTGCCGGCTCACGCCCGATCCGATCCGCGGCCCGCAGCGACGGTGTCGACATGACCTACCGGACCTATCTCAACGCCCCCGATGGCGCAAAGCCATGAGCTTGGCTGTCCTGCGCCCCATGACGCCGGCCGACGCGGACGCCGTCGCCGCCCTGCACGCCATCAGCTGGCGCAGCGCCTACCGCGGCATCGTGCCCGACAGCTTTCTCGACCACGACGTGTTCGCCGAGCGCCAGGCCATCTGGCGTGAGCGCCTGCAGACGTCGCCGGCTGCGTCCGCCTTCGGCATCGTCGCGGAAGACGCCGCCGGCCAGATGATCGGCTTCGCCTATGTGCTGCCGGGCCACGACCCAGTCTGCGGCACGCTGGTCGACAACCTGCATGTCCACCCCGAGCTGAAGGGCGGCGGCATCGGCCGCCTGCTGCTGCAAGCCATCGTCCGCGAGCTGGGGCCGGCGCACAACCAGCCTCTGCACCTGTGGGTACTGGACCAGAACGAACCCGCCAAGCGCTTCTACGCCCGCATGGGCGCCGAGTTCATCGACCCCGGCACGACCCCGCCCTTCGGCGGCGTCTGCCTGCCCGAATGGCGCTGCATCTGGCGCGACCCTGCCGTGCTTCTGTCCCATGCCTGAGACCGGCATTCAGGCCCTCGCCCTGCGCGCCGAGCATGCCGGGCTCGACGCCAGCGCCCCGCCCCAGCAGGCCGACATCGACGGCTGGCTGATCCGGCTGTCGCCCGGCAAGGCCAAGCGCTCGCGCTGCATCAATGCGCTGCGCCAGGGCAGCCTGCCGCTGGATGAGCTGCTGGCCCGTTGCCAACGCGCCTACGACGCCGCCGGCCTGCCGCTGGCCGTGCGCGTGACGCCCTGGAGCCAGCCGGCCGACCTCGACGCCTTGCTCGCTGCCAAGGGCTGGGGGGTGTTCGATGCGGCCGACGTGATGGTGCTGGGCGACCTCGCTCCCGAGCCGGCTCCACCCGCCCTCCAGGCCCTCGATGCCAACGCCTATGCCGCCGCCGTCGGCGCGCTGCGCGGCTCTTCCGTGACGGCCATCGCCGCCCACGCCGAGCGCATTGCTAACGCCCCGGTCACCTACCATGGCTTCGCACTGAACGACGCCTCGGGCGCCCTGCTGGCCTGCGGGCAAATGGTCGTCGATGGCGACATCGTCGGCCTCTACGACATCTTCTCCGCCGTGCCGCGCCAGGGCCATGGCGAGCGCCTGTGCCAGGCCTTGCTGGCCCTCGCCCACGCGCAGGGCGCTCGCCAGGCCTATCTGCAGGTAGGCAGCGACAACGCCGCCGCCCAACGCCTCTATGCGCGCATGGGCTTCGTCTTCGCCTACCGCTACCACTACCGCAGCCCGGAGAAGCAACTCGTCTGACGGCGAGTCACTTCTTTCGGCTCCCACGTTTGCAGGTCGCTGTGGCGAGGGTCTCGCGCGTTGGCTGCGTCAACATCGCGCCTCCAACCCGCCGCCACTCATGACGCCACTCCGCGCTGCCCTCGCCCTTCTTGCCGCCCTGACCCTCGCCACTGCGCAGGCCGACGCCCCCAAGGCCGACGTCGCCAAGAGCGCCGACCACCCCGTCCTCAAGCGCTTTGCCGGCAGCGTGCTGGTGGGCTATGCGCAGCAGGACTGGGAGCAGCGCAGCTTTCCCGACGCCAGCGGCGTGTCCAAGACCGAGAACGACAAGTTCAATCGCCCGGTCAGCCTCGAAGGCAAGGTGACCCGCCTCTTCTACCTGGCTCCGCTGGGCAAGAGCCCGCTGGAGGTCTACCGCAACTACCAGCAGGCGCTGATCGCTGCCGGCTTCAAGACCACCTGGCAATGCGAGAGCGAGGCGCAGGGCTGCACCAAGGCCTATTTCGCGCTGGACGGCACCGAGCGTGCCAAGGGCATGCGCTGGGCAGAGGGCAACCTGCCGGCCGCACGCGGCGACAGCAGCTGGAACCTGGAGATGTCCCTCAGCTACGAGCAGGCCCGCATGATGGTGGGCACGCTGGCCAGCGGCGGCCGCTCGCTGAACCTGCTGCTGTTCACGTCCATGGCCGAGAACGAGTACACCAACCGCGCCGCCACCTACATCGAAATCGTCGAGCCCAAGGCCATGCCCGCCGGCCAGGTCACCGTCGACGCCAAGGCCATCGGCCAGGGCCTGCAGGCTGAAGGGCGCATCGCCCTGTACGGCCTTTTCTTTGACACCGGCAAGACCGACATCAAGCCCGAGAGCAACGCGCAGCTCGACCAGATGGCCGCCGTGCTCAAGGCCCAGCCGGCGCTGAAGGTGCTGATCGTCGGCCACACGGACAACGTCGGCGCAATCGACGCCAATCTCGCGCTCAGCGAAGGCCGCGCCAAGGCGGTCGTCGCGGCGCTGACCCAGCGCGGCATTGCGGCCACCCGGCTGCAGGCGCGCGGCATCGCCAACTTCGCGCCCGTGGCGCCCAACACCAGCGACGACGGCCGCGCCAAGAACCGCCGCGTCGAGATGGTCCTGCAATAACGCCGGCAACGACGACGCCATGAACATCACCCTCCGCTTCTCCGCCGCCCTGCTGGCC
>NZ_JBFULE010000080.1:0-13513 GCF_056400485.1 Roseateles sp. P5_B10 | reverse complement strand
GCGCCGCGTGGTGCCACAGCAGGTGGTCGGTCCAGCTGCGTGCCTGGCCGAGCGCATTCATGTTGGTGCGGCGGAAGAAGTAGGTCTGCACGTCCATCTGCTGGACGTTGAACTCGCCGGCCGTGATCTTCTTGTGCACCCACTGGTGGCTGGGGTTGAAGCGCCGCGTGTGACCGCACATGGCGACCAGGCCGGACTTCTGCGCGATGCTGATGACCTCCTCGCCATCGGCCAGCACGTCGCACAGCGGGATCTCCACCTGCACATGCTTGCCCGCCTTCAGGCAGGCCAGGGTCTGGCTGGCGTGCATCTGCGTGGGCGTGCAGAGGATGACGGCGTCGACTTCGGGCAGAGCCAGCGCATCGGCCAAGTCGGTGGTGACGTGACCGATGCCGTATTTGTTCGCCACCTCGCGGGTCTTGTCCAGGTCACGGCTGATCAGCGAGACGACTTCGACGCCGGCTATGTTCTTGATGCCGTCCAGGTGCTTGATGCCGAAGGCGCCGGCGCCGGCCAGCGCAACACGAATTGGTTGAGTCATGTGTTCTCCAGAATCAGATGGCCGACCGCCGTGTTCGAGGCAGGCACGTGATAGAAGCGATGCGCGACGCGCGGTGCCGAGCCACCGTTGACGTCGGCCATCGCGCCGCGGGCGATCAGCCACATGACGAGCTCGATGCCTTCCGAGCCGGCTTCGCGCACGTACTCGTCGTGCGGTACAYGTGACAGGGCGTCAGGCTCGGCGATCAGGCGGTCCAGGAAGCGGTTGTCCCACTCACGGTTGATGAGGCCGGCGCGCGGCCCTTGCAACTGGTGGCTCATGCCGCCGGTGCCCCAGATCTGCACATTCAGGTCCGGCCCGAACGACTCGACCGCGCGGCGGATGGCCTGGCCCAGCATGAAGCAGCGCCGCCCCGACGGCACCGGGTAGTGCACGACATTGACCGCGAACGGGATGACGGTGCAGGGCCAGGCGCCCTTGACCGGGTCGGGCTGGCCACACATCAGCGACAGCGGCACGGTGAGGCCGTGGTCCACGTCCATCTTGTTGGCGATGGTCAGGTCGAAGTCGTCCTGGATGACGCTGTGCGCGATGTGCGCGGCCAGCTCCGGGTGGCCGATGACGGTCGGCACCGGGCGCGGGCCCCAGCCCTCGTCGGCCGGCTCGAAGCGGGCCGCGGTGCCGATGGCGAAGGTGGGAATCAGGTCGAGGCTGAAGGCCGTCGCGTGGTCGTTGTAGACCAGGAAGACGACATCCGGGCGGTTGTTGTCGAACCAGCGCTTGGAAGGTTCATAGCCCGCAAAGACGGGCTGCCAGTAAGGCTCGGTGGTCTTGCCCAGGTCCAGCGCCGCGCCGATGGCGGGCACGTGCGAGGTGTAGACGGATGCGGTGATGCGGGCCACGGTTATTTGTTCCCTGCTTTGCCTTGCGGCTGGCGGTGCGCCTGCGCGTCGCCGTCCTCGCCAACGCGGCGGTTGCCTTCCACGGAGCGGCCGCCGGAGATCATCATGTTGCGGTACTCCTCTTCGGTCATGCCCGTCATGCTGCCTGCCATCTGCTGGAAGCTCTTGCCGTCGGTCGCGCCGATCTTGGCCAGGAAATAGATGTTGCCGCCCAGGCGGATGCACTCGTTCAGGTCGCGCGCCAGCACGGCCGCCTTCTGCGCATCGGTCATCGGCCACTCGTCGAGATAGGCGCGCTCGTCGGCCTTGAAGCGGGCGCGGTTGTCGGCCTTCATCAGCGACATGCAGAACTGGTTCAGCCAGTAGCCCTTGCGGGATTGTTCGGCGTCGAAGATGGTGGTGCCGGGGATGTCGGTGTAGGACTTGTCGAGCGGCATCAGCTTTCCTCCGGCCAGTACAGGCGCATGGGGTTGTCCACCAGCAGCCGGCGTTGTAGCTCAGGCGTCGGGGCGATGTGGGGGATGAAGTCGACCAGCAGGCCGTCGTCGGGCATGTGGTCCTTGAGGTTGGGGTGGGGCCAGTCCGTGCCCCACAGCACGCGGTCAGGGAACTCGTCCATGACGCGGCGGGCAAAGGGCAGGACGTCGCGATAGGCGTTCTGCTCGCCGTCCAACGCGCGCGGGCCGGTGACGGACAGGCGCTCGGGGCAGCTGAGCTTGCTCCACACGTTGTCGTTCTCGCGCATGAACTTCAGGAAGAGTTCGAACTCGGGGCCGTCCACTGGTTTGCTCACATCCGGCCGGCCCATGTGGTCGACGACGACGGTGGTGGGCAGGGCGGTGAAGAAGTCCCAAAGCTCGGGCAGGTCGGCCGCCTCGAAGTAGATGACGACATGCCAGCCCAGCCTGGCGATGCGGGCGGCGATCTCCTGCAGCTCGTCCTTGGGCGTGAAGTCCACCAGCCGCTTGACGAAGTTGAAGCGCACGCCGCGCACGCCAGCCTCGTGCATGCGTTGCAGCTCGGCATCGCTGATGCCGCGCTTGATGGTGACAACGCCGCGGGCCTTGCCGCCCGAGCTTTGCAGCGCGTCGATCAGCGCGCTGTTGTCGGCGCCATGGCAGGTCGCCTGCACGATGACGTTGCGCGCAAAGCCGAGGTGGTCGCGCAGTGCGAACAACTGTTCCTTGCTGGCGTCGCAGGGCGTGTACTTGCGCTCCGGCGCGAACGGGAACTGCGCGCCGGGGCCGAAGACATGGCAGTGCGCGTCGACGGCGCCGGCCGGGACTTGGAAACGCGGTTTGGAAGGAGCGGCGTACCAGTCCAGCCAGCCGGGGGTCTTGGTGAAGTCCATGGTTTCAGTCGATGTAGCGCAGGCCGGCTTTTTCCAGCGGCTCACGCATCTTGTACATGTCGAGGCCAAGCACGCCGGAAGCCAGCTTGGCGCGCTTCTCGCCTTCGAAGCTCTCGCGCTTGAGGGCGGCTTCCAGCGTGTCGACCGCACGTGCGGACGGCACGCAGACGACGCCATCGTCGTCCGCCACGATGACATCGCCCGGCGTGACCCACATGCCGGCGCAGACGACGGGGATGTTGACCGAGCCCAGCGTGGCCTTGATGGTGCCCTTGCTGCTGATGCACTTGCTCCACACCGGGAAGCCCATCTGCTGCAGCGTCTTCACGTCGCGCACGCCGGCGTCGATGACGAGAGCCCGCGCGCCGCGGGCCTGGAAGGAGGTGGCGAGCAGGTCACCGAAATAGCCATCGGTGCAGTCGGCGGTGACCGCCGCGACGACGATGTCGCCGGGCTGGATCTGCTCGGCGGCGACATGCATCATCCAGTTGTCGCCGGGTTGCAGCAGCACGGTCACGGCCGTGCCCGACACCTGCACGCCGGCGTAGATGGGCCGCATATACGGCTTGAGCAGGCCCACACGGCCCATGGCCTCGTGCACGGTGGCCGAGCCCAGCGCGGCCAGGCCGTCGGCGGCCGTGCGGTCGGCGCGCTGGATGTTGCGGTAGACGACGCCCAGTTCGTACATGGTCAGAGCCCCTTGGCTTTCAGTTGCGCATCCAGGCGCGGGAAGACGCGGCGGGCATTGCCCTCGTAGACGGCGTGGCGGTCCTCTTCACTGAGGTTGGCCGTGGCCTCGACGTAGCGCTTGGTGTCGTCGTAGTAGTGGCCGGTCTCGGGGTCGATGCCGCGCACGGCGCCGATCATCTCGGACGCGAACAGGATGTTCTTGACCGGGATCACCTTGGTCAACAGGTCGATGCCCGGCTGGTGATAGACGCAGGTGTCGAAGAAGATGTTGTTCAGCAGGTGCTCGCTCAGCAGCGGCTTCTTGAGCTCCTGCGCCAGACCGCGAAAGCGCCCCCAGTGGTAGGGCACCGCGCCGCCACCGTGCGGGATCAGGAACTTCAGCGTCGGGAAGTCCTTGAACAGATCGCTGGTCAGGCACTGCATGAAGGCCGTCGTGTCGGCGTTCAGGTAGTGCGCGCCGGTGGTGTGGAAGCAGGCATTGCAGCTGGTCGACACATGCACCATGGCCGGGATGTCGTACTCGACCATCTGTTCGTAGATGGGGTACCAGTGCCGGTCCGACAGCGGCGGCGACGTCCAGTGGCCGCCGGAGGGGTCCGGGTTCAGGTTGATGCCGACGTTGCCGTACTCCTCCACGCACTTGACCAGTTCGGGGATGCAGGTGGCCGGGTCCACGCCGGGGGACTGCGGCAGCATGGCCGCGGGCACAAAGTGATCTGGGAAGAGCTGGGCCACGCGGTAGCAGAGCTCGTTGCAGATGGCGGCCCAGGTGGCGGACGTGTTGAAGTCGCCGATGTGGTGGGCCATGAAGCTGGCACGCGGGCTGAAGATGGTCAAGTCCGAGCCGCGCTGCTTCATCAGCTTGAGCTGGTTGGTCTCGATGGACTCGCGCAGCTCGTCGTCGCTGATCTTCAGCTCGCTGGCCTTGGGCGCGCGCGTCGGGTCCTTCAAAGCGGCGATCTGCAGGTCGCGCCAGGCGCCGAGGGCCGCCGGCGCGGTCGTGTAGTGGCCGTGGACGTCGATGATCATCAGAGCTTCTCCTTGTTGTCAGTGCGCGAGTGCCGTGCGGGCATCGCGGTCGTCGGCAAAGCCATCGGCATCACGCTTGATCCACAGCGCCGCGGCGGCAAGGGCGCCGGGTACGGCCAGCACCAGGAACACGGTACCGATGCTGGCATGCATGGCGGCCATTTGCGCCACCAGCAGCGAGCCCAGAATGCCGCCGAAGCGGCCGATGCCCAKCATCCAGGACACGCCGGTGGCGCGCGCATTGGTCGGGTAGAAGGYCGCCGCCAGCGCCGGCAGCGACGACTGCGCGGTGTTCATCAACACGCCGGCCAGGAAGACGCAGACGACCAGCGCGGCCACGTTGCCCGTCATCTGGCCGATGGACCAGATGGCCACCGAGGTCAGCGCAAAGCCCAGGGCAACGATGCGGTTGGGCTCGACGCGGTCCATCAGCCAGCCGAAGAACACGGCGCCGACGCCGCCCAGCGGGAAGAGGGCCGAGATCAGCGTCGCGGTGCGCGGCTCGATGCCGGCCTCCTTGAACAGCAGCGGCATCCAGTTGATCAGCGCGTAGAAGATCACCAGGCCCATGAAGTAGGCCACCCAAAGCATCAATGTGCCGAGGCGGTAGGAGCGGGCCAGCACCTGCGCCAGGCCGCCGCGTTCGTTGGTAACGACGCGCGTCTCGCTGAGCGTGAAGCGCTCGATCTGGTGCACCTGCGGGCCGGCGATGCGGGCCAGCGCAGCGCGGATGCGCTCGACCGGTTGGCGGCGGGTGACCATGAAGCGCACTGACTCGGGCAGCAGCGTCAGCAGGCCGATCGTCAGCAGCAGCGGCGCGATGCCACCCAGCACCAGCACGCTCTGCCAGCCCCATTGCGGGATCATCCACGCGGCCAGGAAACCACCGAAGGCCGCGCCCAGCGGGAAGCCGCAGAACATCAGGTTGGTCAGCGTGGAACGGCGCGCCGTGGGACAGTACTCGCTCATCAGCGTGACGGCGCTGGGCATGGCCGAGCCCAGGCCCAGGCCGGTGATGAAGCGCAGCACGCTGAGTTCCGTCAGGTTGGTGGCGAAGGCCGAGGCCAGCGTGGCGACGCCGAAGAGCAGCACCGTCACCGTCAGCACACGCTTGCGGCCCAGTCGGTCGGCGATGGGGCCGGACAACAGCGCGCCGGCGGCCAGGCCGAAGAGGGCGGCGCTCAGCACCGGCGCCAGCATGGGCTTGGTGACGCCCCAGTCCTTGATCAGCGACGGCGCGATGTAGCCGATGGCCGCGGTGTCGAAGCCGTCCAGCAGCACGACGAAGAAGCACAGCGCGAAGACCACCCATTGCCAGCGGGACAGCGGGTGGTCGTCGATGAGGCGCTGCACGTCCACGGCGCGGGCGCCGGGAGTGGGGATCGGTGAGGTCTGCAAGCTTGTCTCCTGTTGTCGTTGGGGTCAGCGCGCGTCCGAAGTCGCGCGCATGCCGTGTTGCCGTTTGATCGCCTCGGTGGCGGGGCTGGCCATGAAGTCCAGCAGGGCCAGTGCCGCTTCGGGCTGGGTCGCATGGGCCGTGATGGCGCCGCTGAAGCGGCTGACGATGTCGACCCCCGGCGGCATGCCGCCGAGCAGCGTGATGCCGGAAACATCCATCAGCTCGCTGTACTGCTGGAAGCCCAACTCGACCTCGCCGCTGGCCACCAGGCTGCCGACCGGCACGCCGGGGCGGGCCTGCACGAGGCGGGCCTTCAAGCTGTCGGCCAGGCCCCAGCGCTCGAAGAGCTTCATCAAGGCCGTGCCGCTGGGGCCGGTCGAGTAGCCGATGGTGCGGGCTTGCAGCACGGCGGCGCGCAAGGCGGTTTCCGTGCTGATATCCGGTTGGGCCGAACCGGCACGCACGGCAATGGCGACGCTGGAGTCGGCGATGGCGCGCACGCTGCCGGGCAGCAATCGACCGGCGGCGTCCAGCTTGGCGATGGCATCGCTGGCCAGCACAACCACGTCGAAGGCCTCGCCGTCGTGCACGCGACGCGCGGCATCCACGCCGCCGACAGACTCCAGATGCACGGCGGGCGCGCCGGTCTGCGCATGCGCCTGCGCGAGTGCCGTCAGCAGATGGCGCGTGGCCATGGACGAGATCAGGGTGAGGGCGGTGCTCATGGGGCGCGATTCTTCGCAGTGAAGCTCTGTCACGCTAGGTCTGGCTGCTGCTATCAGCTATAGCGATCCGGCATGGGCTCTGCCAAGATGCGCGCATGACGTTGAACCAGATCGAGTACTTCATCCAGGTCGCGGAGCACGGCAGCTTCAGCAAGGCCGCGCTGGTGTTGAACGTGGCGCAGCCGGCGCTGAGCCGGCAGGTGCGGGCGCTGGAGACGGAGCTGCACGAAACCCTCTTCCTGCGCAATGGTCGCGGCGTGACGCTGACCGAAGCCGGGCGCCGGCTGCTGGAGCATGGTCAGGGCATCCTGCACCTGGTAACGCAGGCACGCGAGGACCTCAGCGAGCACCGCAACGAGCCGGTCGGCCAGATCGTCGTGGCCATGCCGCCGACACAGGCGCGCATGCACACGCTGCCGTTGATCAGGGGTTTTACCGCCAGCTGCCCGCGGGCGCGCCTGGTCATCATGGAAGGCTTTTCGACCCACCTCACCGAGTGGCTGGTGTCGGGGCGGGCGGACCTGGCGCTGGTCTACAACCCCGAGCCGCTGCCGTCGCTGGAGATCCTGCCGCTGCGCGAGGAGTCGCTGCTGTTGCTGAGCCCGCCCGAGGCGGCACCGAGCGGGCCACTGACGCTGGAGGAGCTGTCGCGCTTGCCGTTGATCATGCCGCAGCGGGGCCATGTGTTCCGCAAGCGCATGGAGGAGGCCGCAGCGATGGCCGGCGTGCAGTTGCGCGTGGACTGGGAGGTGTCCAGCGTGCCGGCCATCCTCGACCTGGTCGCTGCCGGCCTGGGGCACGCGGCGTTGGGCGAGGACGTGCTGCGCGCTTTCGAGCATCCGGAGCGCCTGGCCGTCACCCGCTTCAAGGCCAGCGATGTGAAGACGACACTGTGTCTGGTCACGCCGGCGCTGAAGCGCTCGACGCCGCTGACGCAGCGGACGGCGGCGCTGCTGATGAAGCTGGTGCGTGAGCCCTACCAGGGCAGGCCGACGTAGTTCTCCGCCATCGACGCCATCGCGGCCTCGGAGCTGACGACGTATTCCAGTTCGGCGCGATGCAGCTTGGCATCGATCTCGGGCTCGTTCGGCAGGTTGTGCATCAGGCTGGTGAACCACCAGGAGAAGCGCTCGGCCTTCCAGATGCGCGACAGGCAGCGGGAGGAGTAGTGCTCGATGCCGGCTTCGCTCTTCTCGCGGTAGTGCTCGATCAGCGCCTGGGACAGATAGCGCACGTCGGATGCCGCCAGGTTCAGCCCCTTGGCACCGGTGGGCGGCACGATGTGGGCGGCGTCGCCGGCCAGGAAGAGGCGGCCAAAACGCATCGGCTCGGCAACGAAGCTGCGCAGCGGCGCGATGCTCTTTTCCAGTGAAGGGCCGGTGACGAGGGCCGCCGCCGCCGCAGGGTCCATGCGCGCGCGCAGCTCGTTCCAGAAGCGTTCGTCGCTCCAGTCGCCCACCTGCTCGGTCAGCGGCACCTGCAGGTAGTAGCGGCTGCGTGTGCTTGAGCGCATGCTGCACAGCGTGAAGCCGCGCTCGTGGCGGCCGTAGATCAGCTCGTGCGAGACCGGCGGTGTGTCGCTCAGCATGCCCAGCCAGCCAAAGGGGTAGACCTTCTCGTGCGTCTGGATGGCGTCCGCCGGCACGCTGGCGCGGCTGACGCCGTGATAGCCGTCGCAGCCGGCGATGTAGTCGCACAGGATTTCAATGCGCTCACCATTCACCGTGCAGCGCGCACCGGGTGCATCGCCGTCGAAGCCGAACAGCTCCACATCGGAGGCTGAATACAGCGTCTGTTCGCCCACCGCGGCGCGGGCTTCCATCAGGTCGCGCGTCACCTCGGTCTGGCCATAGACCATGACCGACTTGCCGCCGGTCAGCCGGCTCAGGTCGATGTGATGGCGCTGGCCGTCGAACATCAGCTCGAAGCCGTGGTGCACCAGACCTTCGGCATGCATGCGCGCGCCGACACCGGCCTGATCCAGGAGGTCGACGGTGGTCTGCTCCAGCACGCCGGCGCGGATGCGGCCGAGCACATAGTCGCCCGTCTGGCGTTCGACGATCAGGTTGGCCACGCCGGCCTTGTGCAGCAATTGGCCGAGCAGCAAACCCGACGGCCCCGCGCCGACGATGAGCACCTGGGTGCGCAATGTCTTCATGTCTCGCTCCGTACTTCTTCGATGCCCGTGAGCGTAGGACGGAGGCACCGTGCGGGCAATGGACGCCAGGAACGTGCACTTGCACAATTCGAACCTATGCCAAAGCCCCAGTCCGTCACGTCGCCACCTCTGTATGAGCTTTATGGCGAGCTGGGGCGGGATGAAGCGCTGGATGGTCTCCACATGGAGTCCATCGCCGATCGCAGCCGATTGCACAATTGGGAAATCCAGCCGCACCGGCATGCGGCGCTGGTGCAGCTGCTGCTGATCGAGTCCGGCACGGCGCGCGTGCAGATCGACGGGCAGCTGCTGGAGCTGCGTGCGCCCGCCGTCGTCTGGGTACCGATGCTGGTGGTGCATGGCTTCGCGTTCTCGCCGGAAACTGAGGGGCACGTCATCACGCTGGACCAGGCGCGGATCAGGAGCCTGATCGGCGGCTCGCGCGGCCTCTGGGAA
This sequence comes from Roseateles sp. P5_B10, assembly GCF_056400485.1. Lineage (NCBI taxonomy): Bacteria > Pseudomonadati > Pseudomonadota > Betaproteobacteria > Burkholderiales > Sphaerotilaceae > Roseateles > Roseateles sp. P5_B10. The sequence goes on along the minus strand of NZ_JBFULE010000080.1, from coordinate 4,301 downwards.
GGCTTGGGAGCCTCGCGCGGCGTGGCATTGGAAGCCGGCTCACCCCACGCGCAGACGCTACTTGCGATTGCCCGCGTGCTGCGTGCCGATTACGCTGGCACGTCACCCTGGCGCGCCCAGGTGCTTGACGGCGCTGTGCTGATGGCAGCCGCCCTCATAGCCCGGCTGCCTGCGCTTGCTGCGGAAGCGGCGGAAACTGCCGAGCCCGAAGGTCGGGCCATGCAGCATCTGGCCCGCTACCGCGAGCAGGTCGAGCGCCACTACCGCAGCCACCCGACCCTGGACACGCTGGCGGCGCCGCTGGGCATCACGACGACGCAGCTCACCCGCCTGTGCCGCCAGCATCTGAACTGCTCGCCGCTGGACATGCTGCACCAGCGCCTGTTGCTGGAGGCCAAGCGTGAACTGAGCTATACGACGTTGCAGGTACRCCAGATCGCCGATGGCCTGGGCTTTGCAGACCCGGCCTACTTCACGCGCTTCTTCCAGCGGCTGACGGGGCAGTCACCGAGTGGCTGGCGGGCCGACATGGCGTCGCGCTCGATGGTTACCCGAAATCATTGAGCGCTGCCAGAACCCTGCGAATTTGCATACCTTCTCAGATGCGTGGCCGTCTCACCTGAGCCCGTCGCGGCCATCTCCGCCACGGGGCCCTCGAACACCACGCGACCGCCGAATCGGCCAGCTTCCGGCCCCATGTCGATCAGCCAGTCTGCCTGGGCGATCATGTCCAGCTGATGTTCGATCACGACAACGGTGGCGCCGCGTTCGATGAGTTGGTCGAGCAATCGAAACAATCGATCGATGTCCGAAAGATGCAGGCCTGAGGTGGGTTCGTCGAACACATAGATTCGGCCCGACTGGCCCAGCTCCGTGGCCAGCTTCAGGCGTTGCCGTTCCCCGCCCGACAGGCTGGACAAAGGTTGGCCGAGCGACAGGTAGGCGAGCCCGACTTCATCGAGGCGGGCCAGCGCAGGCGCGATCTCCGGTTCGGCAAAGAAGGCGCTTGCTTCAGCCACGCGCATCGCCAGCACTTCGGCGATGTTCTTGCCGCGCAGGCGGTACTGAAGAGCCTCGTCAGTGAACCGGCGCCCTCGGCAGCGCTCACAGATGCTGACGATGGGCTCCATGAATGCGAGGTCTGTCTCCGTAGTGCCAAGGCCTTTGCACGCGGGACAGGCGCCGCCCGAGTTGGCGCTGAACAGCGACGCGCTGGCCGCGTTCGCCTGGGCAAAAAGGCTCCGGATGGGATCGAGGATGCCCGTGTAGGTCGCCGTGTTCGAGCGACGCGAACCTGTGATGGCACCCTGGTCGATGCACACGACCTCGGGGTAGGTGCGGGCGAAAGCGGCGTTGATCAGGCTGCTCTTGCCCGAACCGGCCACACCTGTCACGACCGTCAGAACGCCCATCGGGATCGAAACGCTCACGTTCTTCAGGTTGTGCTGAGTGGCGTGCGTGATCGGCAGCCAGCCCGATGGAGTGCGCGGTGTGGTGTTGATGCGCGTCGGGCGAGACAGGCTGCGCCCCGTGGGCGTGTCGGCCTGCCGCAGGGCCTGCACATCGCCCTCGAAGACCACGGTGCCGCCTGCGTCTCCAGCGCCCGGGCCAATGTCGATGACGTGGTCCGCCGCCACGATGACGTCAGGGTCGTGTTCCACCACCAGCACCGTGTTGCCCTTGTCGCACAGGTGGCGCAACAGCTTGYTCAGGCGCGCAACGTCGCGCGGGTGCAAGCCCACGCTGGGTTCGTCGAAGATGTAGCTCATGTCGCTGAGGCCGCTGCCCAGGTGGCGAACCATCTTCACGCGTTGGGATTCCCCGCCCGACAGGCTCGTCGTTTCTCGGCCGAGGCTCAGGTAGCCCAAACCGATGTCAACCAGATGCTGTACCCGGTAGGCCAGCGCCGGCACCATGCTGGCGGCAAGCGGCGCATCGACCTGGCCGATGACGGCCAGCAACTCACCCACCTCCATCTCGCACCAGTCGGCGATGTTCCTGCCGTCAATGCGGCAACTCAACACCTTCTCGTTGAGGCGCGCCCCGTGGCACCGCGGGCAAGGGCCGGCCGTCACCAACTGATCCCATTCGGCGCGGTCCAGCCCTTTGACCTCGCTGATGTTGCGGGTCAGGAAGTTGCGGCGGATGCGCGGCAGCACGCCCTCGTAGCGGCTGGTCGGTGGCCAGCCTGGCCCGGGGTTCAGGATGGGTACGTCCTGCGCGTGGAGCAGCGTCTCCCACTCCTCGTCGGTGTAGTCCTTCAGCGGCTTGTCGTTGTCGAACAGGCCGCTGTGGACATAGCGCTTCCAGCGGTAGCCGCCGACGGCGAACGCGCTGAAGCGGATTGCTCCCTGGTTGAGCGAGCGCTGCCTGTCGAACAGCCGGTCGATGTCGATGGTGTCGACCTTCCCCAGGCCCTCGCATCGCGGGCACATGCCGTCAGGGTGGTTGAACGAGAAGATGTTGGAGTAGCCGACGAAGGGCTGCCCCACCCGCGAGAACAGCAGGCGGATCAGCGCGAGGATGTCGGTGGCCGTGCCGACCGTGGAGCGCGCATTGCCGCCCAGGCGGCGTTGATCGATGACGATGGCCGCACAGAGGTTCTCCAGCACGTCGGCATCGGGCTGGGCGTGATGCGGCAGGCGGTGCCTCACGAAGGTGGAAAAGGTGTCGTTCAGCTGCCGCTGCGACTCGGCTGCAATGGTGTCGAAAACGAGTGAAGACTTGCCCGAGCCCGAGACTCCTGTGAACACGGTGATGTGCTTCTTCGGGATGTCGACGCTGACGTTGCGCAGATTGTTCTCTCGGGCACCGACGATGCGGATGAAGTCGGTGGACGGCGATGGATGTTTCAGCACGGAGGAGCTCTTTGCCTGCATGGACAGCGGCGGCAATCAATGTGCCCAGCTGCGGCGAACGCCTAGCAAACGTTCGTCCTGCCTCTGCCAGGGCAGAGCGCTGCCTGACCCTGCGGGGGTTCGACCACTGGAAGCGGCTTGGCCCTGACGTGAACATCGTCCAATGAAACCTCACCTCGCGCGCCAGTCGGATTGACGAGAGGTTTGCAGACCTTCTCTAGCGCCTGGTGCCGGGCGATGAGCAGGATTGCGACTCCGCTGTGGCGCGCTCAAAATGATTCAGATGGACCTGGGGCCTTCAATTGTTCATCGTCGGTTGATCAGCCGTCGTGCCGCGATGCTGGGCTTGGGTGCCACCCTCGCTGCCCCGTCCATCGCAGGCCAGCTTCTTGAAGTCGTGTATCCACGTACGCACGAACGGCCCACCGATGGCACGCCGTTCAAATTGCTGACAGCCGCGTTGGAGGCTTCTGGACGTCCCCACACTCTTCGAGTGAGCGAGGCGCCGCTGCCGTCGATGAGGGCTTTTTTGGAACTCAAAGGCGGCGGTGTCAATGTCATGGACACGGGTGCATCGCCAAAGGTGGCTGAGCGTACTCGGATCCTCCCCTTTCCACTGGATCTAGGACTGAGCGGCTACCGCCTCATGCTGGTACGTCGCGATCGACTCGACCGCCTGAGGGCCGTGCGTGAACACGATGACCTTCGGCAATTGGTTTTCGGTCAGGGGCGTGATTGGGTGGACTCCAGCATTCTGCGAGCCGCTGGGCTCAAGGTGCAGGAGGCAGAGTTCTTGCACCTGTTCCGTATGCTGGAGGCGGGTCGATTCGATGCCTTCCCGCTGGGAGCCGATGAGGCTGGCATGTTGTTGGACATGTTCGGCCACCTGGCGCCATCGGTAGTGTTGTTCGAGGATTGGTGTGTTCACTACCGGTTCGCGCGCGTCTTCGCTGTGCGTCGAGACGAACCGGCGCTGGCTGATGCTTTGAACGAAGGCCTGAGCAGACTTTTCGTCACGGGCCGCGCGAGAGAAATCCTGGCTCGGGATGCTCGCATCGGCCCGCTGCTCGACGGCCGCAGACGGCTACCTGCGTCAGTCTTTGAACTCGACAACCCCCTCTGGACGGCGCCCTTCCGGGCGATTCCCGAAGCATTGTTTTTCAAGCCGCACTGACCAACGGCCGCGGCGAAATCCGTTCCTTCCCCGGTAGGCAGCGCAAAACGGCGGGCTGGCGCCCCTCAAAGCCTGTCATGCGGGTCGGCCCGCCGAATCGGCTTGTTGGCCGTGGACCCGGCCTCGCAGCTTTTTTCCGGTGGACCCCTTGGAGCCTTTCCGAGGCCACAAAGGAAAAAGGACCTAGAGGCTTTCGCTTCTAAGTCCTTGATTTCTCTTCTTATTTTTGGTCGGGACGGCGGGATTCGAACTCGCTACCCCTTGCACCC
>NZ_JBFULE010000079.1:0-13596 GCF_056400485.1 Roseateles sp. P5_B10 | reverse complement strand
GGATGCAGGTCGCCGACGGCGAGGTTTCGGACAGGCCATAGCCCTCGACGATGGGGCAGCCGGTCTTCTCCAGCCACAGCTTGGCCGTGGCCTGCTGCACGGCCATGCCGCCGCCCACCGAGATGACGAGACGGCTCCAGTCCACCGTGCTGAACTCGGGGTGGTTGGCCATGGCCATGAAGAGGGTGTTGACGGCCGGGAAGCTGTGGAAGCGGTGTTGGGACAGCTCCTTGAACACGGCCGGCAAGTCACGCGGATTCGGGATCAACACGTTGGCGCCGCCCATGTGCATGGACAGCATCATGTTCGTGTTGAAACCGAAGATGTGATAAATCGGCAACGCGCAGATGGTGACAACCTGCTCGCCCTTGGGGACCTTCTTCAGCGCTGGCTGGTACCAGGCTTCGCTTTGCAGGATGTTGGCGACCAGGTTGCGGTGCAGCAGCACGGCGCCCTTGGACACGCCGGTGGTGCCGCCGGTGTACTGCAGCACGGCGATGTCGTCCGCGCCCAGCTTGGGCGCCTTGTAGGTCAGGCTGCGGCCCTTGGCGACGGCGTCGTTGAAGCGCACGGCACCGGGCAGGTCGAAGGCCGGCACCATCTTCTTCACCTTGCGCACGACGTAGTTGACGATCATGCCCTTGGCAAAGCCCAGCATGTCGCCCATGGCCGCCAGGATGACGTGCTTGGTCGGCACGTTCTTGATGACCTGCTGCAGCACCGAGGCGAAGTTCTCGATGATGACGATGGCCTTGGCGCCCGAGTCCTTGAGCTGGTGCTCCAGCTCGCGCGGCGTGTACAGCGGGTTGACGTTGACGACCACATAACCCGCCCGCAGCACGGCAGCCACGGCCACCGGGTACTGGAACAGGTTGGGCATCATCAGCGCGACGCGGTCGCCCTTCTCCAGGCCCAGGCTCTGCAGATAGGCGGCCAGCGCGCGCGAGGCCTCGTCCACCTGCGCGAAGCTCAGGCTCTTGCCCATCATCAGATAGGCGGGCTGGGCGGCATTCTTCTTGAACGAGGTGTCCAGCAGGTCAACCAGGCTGGGATAGAGCGACACATTGACGTCGCGCGGCACGGCGGCCGGGTATTGCTTCAGCCAGATCGGCTCCATGCCTTGTCTCCTTCTTTGTTGCGGCGATTCTGACCGATAGCTGACAGCGGACGGCTCAGGGGATTCGATAGCGCCCTCTAGGGGGAAACGCGTTGATGACTGATTGATCAGGCAGACGGTGGCGCCTGGAAAGCGCTACCGGTTACCTGCGGAGCGGCGGCCTCAGCCAGAGAGGCGTCAACCGCTTCGCGGTGGAAGAGGTCCAGATAGGGCTGGTAGCGCCATTGGCGGTTGCGCCCATACCCGGTGACTTCGCGCAGCCAGCCGCGCGACTCGAAGTCGGTAAGCAACTTGAGGGCGGTCGGGAAGCTGCATTGCAGCCACTGCGCGGCGCGCGGTGCCGACACGCTGGGCTGCACGAGCAGGCGGTCCAGCAAGGCCAACGCGCGGGCATTGCTCGCCACGGTGCTGCGATGGGCGTCGCGCATTTGCATGATGTCGCGGGCGGTCTGCGTGGCTGCGCGTGCCGTCTGGCTCACGCCACGCAGGAAGAATGCAACCCAAGGCTCCCAATGCCCCTGGCTGCGGATGGCTGTGAGGCGGTCGTAATACTCCGCGCGGTGGGTTTTCAGGAAGAGGGACAGATAGAGCAGAGGCCGCGCCAGCGCCCCCTCGGCGCACAGCAGCAGCGTGATGAGCAGGCGGCCGACACGGCCGTTGCCGTCCAGAAAAGGGTGGATGGTTTCGAACTGGGCATGCAGCAGGGCGCAACGCACCAGCAGGGGCAAATCGGCGCGGCTCTCGTGCATGAAGCGCTCCAACTGGCCCAACGCCGGCATCACCTCGTGCGGCGGCGGTGGGATGAAGGCGGCGGTGCGCAGGCTGCTGCCAGAGCCGCCGATCCAGTTCTGGCTGGTGCGGAATTCGCCGGGCGACTTGTCGCCGCCGCGCACGCCTTGCATCAGCTCGGCGTGGATTTCACGCAGCAGTCGCAGAGACAGCGGCAGTTCGGCCAGTCGCCCCAGGCCATGGTTCATGGCGCGGACGTAGTTGACGACCTCTTCGACGTCCTTGGGCGTGTCGGCTTCCATCGCGTCGGTCTCGAAGGCCAGCACGTCTTCGAGCGTGCTCTGGGTGCCCTCGATCTGAGACGAAAGCACCGCCTCATGCCGCACATACATCGCGACGAAGAGGTCAGGATTGGGCAGCAGCGTGGCGAGCGCGTCGAGCCGGCCCAAGTCGCGATCAGCCTGCGACAGCAGGGTCTGCAGCGATCCGTCGATCTGCAGCGGCGGGTCAGGCGGCAAGGGCGCCGGGATAAAGGCCCGATAGCCCGTGGGCTGCTGCATCCAGCGGCCGGCGCGCAGGGGTTGGTCGGCCATGCATCAGCTCCAGAACTTTGAACAAGCGGGCCGGATTGGACATCATGTTTAATATATCGGCCAGATTGTTTAATAAGCAGCCTTCTGCGGCCGTCTTATCAAAGGTCCGGCTACTCCACCGCCTTCAGCATGTCCTCGACCACCTTCTTCGCGTCGCCGAAGACCATCATGGTCTTGTCCATGTAGAAAAGTTCGTTGTCCAGGCCCGCATAGCCCGCCGCCATTGAGCGCTTGTTGACGATGATGGTCTTGGCCTTGTAGGCCTCGAGGATGGGCATGCCGTAGATGGCGCTGCCCTTCACATGGGCGGCGGGGTTCACGACGTCGTTGGCGCCCAGGATGATGGCCACGTCGACCTGGCCGAACTCGCCGTTGATGTCTTCCATTTCGAAGACCTGGTCGTAGGGCACCTCCGCCTCGGCCAGCAGCACGTTCATATGGCCCGGCATGCGGCCCGCCACCGGGTGGATGGCGTACTTGACGGTGATGCCCTTCTCGGTGAGCTTGGCGGCCAGCTCCTTCACCGCATGCTGGGCGCGCGCCACGGCCAGGCCGTAGCCCGGGACGATGACGACGCTCTCGGCGTTGCCGAGCACGAAGGCCGCGTCGTCGGCGCTGCCGCTCTTGACCGGGCGGGCCTTGCCGTCACCCACCGCGGCCGTGCCGGCCTCGCCGCCGAAGCCGCCCAGGATGACGTTGAAGAACGATCGGTTCATCGCCTTGCACATGATGTAGCTCAGGATCGCGCCCGAGCTGCCCACCAGTGAACCGGCAATGATCAGCATCGCGTTGTTCAGGCTGAAGCCGATGCCCGCCGCCGCCCAGCCGGAATAGCTGTTCAGCATGGACACGACGACCGGCATGTCGGCGCCGCCGATCGGGATGATCAGCAGCACGCCCAGCAGGAAGCCGAGAGCCACGATCAGCCCGAAGTCGATGGGCGACTGCGAATGCCAGAAGCCGAACACGAAAAAGGCCGACGCCAGGCCCAGCACCGCGTTCAACGCATGTTGGCCCTTGAACGTGACCGGCGCACCCTGGAAGAGGCGGAACTTGCTGCCGCCCGACAGCTTGCCCCAGGCGATGACGGAGCCCGTGAAGGTGATGGCGCCGATGAAGGCCCCCAGGGCCAGTTCGATGCGGTTGCCGCCCGGGATGGGCGCCAGCGTGCGCGGGGCGATGCCATCTTCCGGCGGTATGGCGGCCAGGGCCGCATCCATGGCCGGCGTGATGCCGAAGGCCGCGGGCTCGGCGACGGCGGCCACCGCGATGGCCACGGCAGCCAGGCCGATCATGCTGTGGAAGAAGGCGACCAGCTCGGGCATCTTGGTCATCTCGACCGTCTTGGCCCGCCAGGCACCGTAGCCGCCGCCGACGACCAGGCCCAGCAGCACCCACGCCAGGCCCAGACCCGAGCCGGCCAGCTTGACGATGAGGGCCGCCGTAGTGAGCACGGCGATGGCCATGCCGACCATGCCGAAGAGATTGCCGCGGATGGACGTCGTCGGGTGCGACAGGCCCTTGAGCGCCTGGATGAAGCAGACGCTGGCGATCAGGTAGAGCAACGWGACGAGATTGAGGCTCATTGCTTGGCCTCCACGTTGGTCTTCTTTTCCTTCTTCTTGAACATCTCCAGCATCCTGCGCGTGACGAGGAAGCCGCCAAAGATGTTGACCGCGGCCAGCGCCACGGCCAGCACGCCCATGCCCTTGGCAAACGGCGTCTCGGTCAGCGCCGCGGCCATCATGGCGCCGACGATGACGATGGCCGAGATCGCGTTGGTGACGGCCATCAGCGGCGTGTGCAGCGCGGGCGTCACCGTCCAGACGACGTGGTAGCCCACGTAGATGGCCAGCACGAAGATGATCAGGTTGATGATGGTGTGGTCAACGATTTCCATGGTCATGCCCTCGTGACTTGGCCGTCTTGCGTGACGCGGCAGGCCGCGACGATGTCGTCATCCAAAGGCACGTTGAAGCTGCCCTCCTTGGTGATGACGAGCTTCAGGAAGTCCAGCACGTTGCGCGCGTACAGCGCCGACGCGTCGGCCGCCACAAGGGCCGGCAGATTGGTCTCGCCGACGATGACGACGCCGTACTTGGTGACCGTCTTGCCAGCTTCCGTCAGCGGGCAGTTGCCGCCCGCGGGTGCGGCGATGTCAACGATGACCGAGCCGGGCTTCATGGCCTTGACCATGTCCTCGGTGACCAGCACGGGTGCCGCGCGGCCGGGGATCAACGCCGTCGTGACGACGATGTCGGCCGCTGCCACGCGCTTGGCGACCTCGGCCTTCTGCCGGTCCAGCCAGCTCTGCGGCATGGGCCGTGCGTAGCCGCCCACACCCTCCGCCGCTTCCTTCTCCTCGGCCGTCTCGTAGGGCACGTCGATGAATTTGCCGCCGAGGGACTCGACCTGCTCCTTCACCGAGGGCCGCACGTCGCTGGCCTCGATGACGGCGCCCAGCCGCTTGGCCGTCGCGATCGCCTGCAGCCCGGCGACGCCGACACCGAGGATGACGACGCGCGCCGCCTTCACGGTGCCGGCCGCCGTCATCAGCATCGGGAAGAAGCGCTGGTAGCGGTCCGCCGCGATCATGACGGCCTTGTAGCCGGCGATGTTGGCCTGGGACGAGAGCACGTCCATGCTCTGCGCCCGCGTCGTGCGCGGCGCGGCTTCCAGCGCAAAGCTGGTCAGGCCCGCACCGGCCATGGCCGTGAGGCCGTCGCGGTCGAAGGGGTTGAGCATGCCGACCAGGGCCGTGCCGGGTTTCATCAGCGGCAGTTCGTCGGCGCCGGGAGCGCGCACCTTCAGCACCAGTTCGCTGCCAAGGGCCGCGGCCTGGTCGACGATCTCGCAGCCCACGGCTTCGTAGGCTGCATCTGTGACGCTGGCCGCGACGCCAGCGCCTGATTCGATGCGCAGTGTGTGGCCGGCGGCCTTCAGCTTCTTGGCCGTCTCTGGCGTGACGGCCACACGGGTCTCTCCGGCCGCGCGTTCGCGCGGTACGCCGATCTGCATGGGTTCTCCTCCGGGGAACGGGGTCGCGGCAGCTTACACAATGCTTGCGCCACCCCAGTGCGGGATTTCGATTGGAGGTTTCATGACTGCCACAGACCGGTTTCGTCCCAGCGTCACTGTCGCCGCGGTGATTGCCCGCGCCGGGCGCTATCTGCTGGTTGAGGAAGAGACGCCCGAGGGTTTGATGCTGAACAACCCGGCAGGCCATCTGGAGCTGGGCGAAAGCGCCATCGAGGCCGTCGTGCGCGAGGCGCTGGAGGAAACGATGCGCGCCTTCGTGCCCGAGTCATTTCTGGGCGTCTACATGGCCCGATTCGTGCGGCCGGCGCGATTAGAGGATGTCACCTATGTGCGGCTGGCCTTCAGCGGCTCGGTCGGCGAGGAGATCGCCGGGCGCGCGCTGGACGAGGGCATACGCCGCACGCTGTGGATGAGCGAGGCCGAGCTGGCCGCCTGCGAGGACCGGCACCGCAGCCCGCTGGTGCTGCAGTGCGTGCGCGACCACGCGGCCGGGCGGCGGCTGCCGCTGGAGACGGTGTTCAATCATGTGTCGCTGCAAGCGCCGCTGCTGAAGGGCTGAGAATCCCGCGCCATGACGACCCCTGACTTCATCGAGCTCTACGACCAGGCGCTCAGTCCCGACGCCTGCCGCGCGCTCGTCGAGCGCTTCAAGGCCAGCACCCGCGTCCAGCGGGGCGAGACCGGCAGCGGCGTCGATGTCAGCATGAAGGACAGCTGGGACATCGCCATCAGCCGCCACCCCGAGTGGGCCGATGCCTGCGCCCAGCTCAACGACGCCGTCATCCAGGGCTTCAAGCACTATCTGCGCCGCTATGCCCATCTGGCGCTGGCACCGTTGAAGCTGCAGATGCAACGGCCCGATGGCAGCCAGGCCCCGCTGGATGCCGACGGCGCCGCTGCGCTGAACGACGAGCTGCTGATGGGCCTGATCGCCAAGGTCTTCCGCCCCGGCGCCATCAATCTGCAGCGCTACCAGGCCGACCAGGGCGGCTACCCCTACTGGCACTGCGAGCAATACCCCAGGCTTGACCAGGGCGAGGCGCTGCACCGCGCGGTGCTGTGGACGATCTACCTGAACGACGACTTCGCCGAGGGCGAGACGGAATTCCTCTACCAGGGCCGCAAGATCGTGCCGCGCACCGGCAGCCTGCTGATCGCGCCGGGCGGCTTCACGCACACCCATCGTGGCAACCGGCCCAAGGGCGGGGACAAGTACATCGCCACAAGCTGGGTGCTCTACCAGCGCGCTGAAAGCCTGTTTGCCCAAGGCTGAAGGAGCCTTTGGGACAATCGCCCCATGAGTTCCGCAGAAAAGAAACACCGAGCTAAACATCGAGTGGTGGTCGGCCTGTCCGGCGGCGTGGACTCGGCCGTGACCGCCCACCTGCTGAAACAGCAAGGCCATGAGGTCATCGGCATCTTCATGAAGAACTGGGAAGACGATGACGATGACGAGTACTGCTCGACACGCCAGGACTTCCTGGACGCCGCTTCGGTGGCCGACGTGCTGGGCATCGAGATCGAGCACGTCAACTTCGCCGCCGAGTACAAGGACCGCGTTTTCGAGAGCTTCCTGCGCGAGTACCAGGCCGGCCGCACGCCCAACCCGGATGTACTGTGCAATGCCGAGATCAAGTTCAAGGCGTTTCTGGACCACGCGATGCGGCTTGGTGCCGAAAAGATCGCGACCGGGCATTACGCCCGCGTTCGAGAAGTGGATGGCGAGTTCCAGCTCCTCAAGGGCCTGGATCCGCTGAAGGACCAGAGCTATTTCCTGCACCGCCTGTCGCAGGCGCAGCTCAGCAAGACGATGTTCCCGGTCGGCGACCTGCCCAAGACCGAGGTGCGGCGCATTGCCGCCGAGATCGCGTTGCCCAATGCGAAGAAGAAGGACTCGACCGGCATCTGCTTCATCGGCGAGCGGCCCTTCCGCGAGTTCCTGAACAAATACCTGTCGCACCAGCCGGGGCCCATCAAGGACGAGCGGGGCCGCAAGCTCGGCGAACACGTCGGCCTGAGCTTCTACACGCTGGGCCAGCGCCAGGGCCTGGGCATTGGCGGCGTGAAGGAAAAAGGGACGCCGCGCGGCGGTGGCGAGCACGAGCCCTGGTTCGTGGCGGCCAAGGACATTCCCAGCAACACGCTCATCGTCGTGCAAGGCCACGGCCACCCGCTGCTGCAAAGCCCGGCCCTGGTCGCTGATGACCTGAGCTGGGTCGCAGGGCGCGCGCCGTCCACCGGCGAAGCGGCGGCCAAGACGCGTTATCGCCAGGCCGATGCACCCTGCAGCGTGGGCTTCGACGCGAGCGGCCACCTGACGCTGCGCTTCCCCGACCCGCAATGGGCCGTCACGCCCGGGCAGAGCGCCGTGGTTTACGACGGCGACGTGTGCCTGGGCGGCGGCGTCATCTCGGCCGCCCTCCCGGAATGACGAAGTTCGACCGCCTGCTCGCCCGCCTGGCCGAGCCGGGCGTCGTGCTGCGCCTGGCGGCGCTGGTGGTCTGCGCGATGGAGCTGGTCAGCGCCGGCTCGGCGCTGCTGGGCGCGCGCACCGAGCCCTATGACGGCCTGGTCGCCTGGCTCTGGCGCCAGCTCGGTGGTGATGTCAACGACCGCAGCCTCGTCGTCATCTGCGTGCTGCTGCTGGTGGCCTTCGTCGCCCTGATCTTCCGGCTCGCACGCCAGGGCCAGACGGCGCTGCCGGTGAACCATCGCCTGGCTTGGCTGCTGCTTGTCGACCTGCTGGCCTTCGGCGTGACGCCGGGCCTGCCCTTCCTCGTCACGGCGCTGGGCGCCGTCGTGCTGCCGGCGCGGCTGGCGCTGGGTTTTGCGACCGCTCAGGTGGTGCTGAACACCGGCATCTACGTGTACGCATCGACGACGGCCTGGCTGGACCAGTTCGGCATGCTGTTCGCCATGCTGGCCCTGCACGGCCTGGCCTTTGGTCTCGGGCGCATGGCCGCGGCCGAGGGCGAGAAGCGCCGTTGGTTGCAGGCCGTGCTGGCAGAGCAGATGTCGGGCGAGCACCTGCTGGCCGAACAAATGCGCTACAACGAGCGCATGCAGATCGCCCGCGAGCTGCACGACCTGATGGGCCACCACCTGACGGCACTCAACCTGCAGTTGCAGCTCGGTGGCGCCCTGCTGGCGCGCGAAGACACCTCGGGCGCGGGCCAGGCGATGGGGCGCGCCGAGGGCGTGGCCGCGCAGTTGCTGGCGGACGTGCGCGAGGCCGTGTCGCAGCAGCGCAGCTCGCAGCGCATCGACCTGTCCGCCGCGCTGCAGGCCCTGGCCGAGGGCATTGCCAGCATGCGCATCGAGCTGACGCTGGACGACGCCGCCCGCGATCTCGGTCCGCGGGCAGCCCACGCGCTGCTGCGCTGCGTACAGGAAGGCGTGACCAACAGCGTGCGCCACGCCGGTGCGCGTCGMGTGCAGGTGGAGCTGCGCGGGCTAGGGGAAGGACGGGATGAGGTCACCGTCAGCATCGACGATGATGGGCGAGGCGCGCCGAACTGGCACGAGGGCCGTGCCGAGGGCTTTGGCAATGGCCTCTCGGGCATGGCCGAGCGCATGACCGAGCTGGGTGGGCAGATGTGCGTGACGCGCACCAGCCCGGGATTTCGAATCGAGTTGAGATGTCCACGATGGGTGTGATCAAGATCCTGCTGGTCGAGGACCAGCAACTGGTGCGTGAAGGCCTCAAGGGGTTGCTCGCGCTGCACGACGAGCTCAAGGTCGTCGGCGAGGCCAGCGACGGCGCCGAAGCGCTCGAATGGCTGTCCGCCGCCCCCGCCGACGACATGCCCGATGTCATCCTGTCCGACATGCGCATGCCGCGCCTGGACGGCATCGGCCTGATCCGCGCGCTGGCCGCGCGGGCCCTGCGGCTGCCGACCGTCCTGCTGACCACCTTCGACGACACGGCCGCCTTCGACGAAGCCGTGCGCGCCGGCGCCCGCGGCTTCCTGCTCAAGGCCATCAGCCCCGAGACGCTGGCCCAGGCCCTGCGCGACGTGCACGCGGGCGGCACCGCGCTGCGGCCGTCTCTCACCACACGCATGGAAGCCAAGGGTGGCGAGCGCGCCTTCACCGCGGCCGATCATCCCGATCCGCTTTCACCGAAGGAGCTGCAGGTGCTGCGCCTGGTGGCCAGCGGCCGCAGCAACACGGAGATCGCCGGCCTGCTGGGTAACAGCGAAGGCGTCATCAAGAACCACTGCTCGGCCATCTTCTCCAAGATGGGCGTGAGGGACCGCACACAGGCGGTGCTGCGCGCTATCGATCTGGGCTGGATTTAGGTCGCGTGGCGGGTGCTGCGAGATGCAGCACCCAGTAGCGCTGCAGCCGCCCCGGCCCTGTCACGCAGGCCAGGCCGAACTCCTGGAAGTCAACCGCCATCAGGTTCTCGCAATGCGCCGGGCTGGCCAGCCATTGCGCCATGGCCTCGTCCAGGGTTTCCGGCCCGCCAGCCAGGTTCTCGCCGGCCGAGCGCATCAGATAGCCTGCCTCGCGCAGCCGCGTGCGCAGCGACGTGCCTGCGGCGCCGACATGGTCGATGCGGTCGCGGGCGGCCAGTTCCTCGGCGTAGCGGCGGGCTGATTCCGCCAGCACGGGGCTGGCGCGCAGGGCTGCCACGGCGGGCCAGAGGCGCTCGCCGCAGGCCTGGGGCTGGGCGCGCAAGGCGTTCAGCACGGCCTGGACTGCAGCGGCGTCGGGCTGGCAGCTCTGCTGGGCCACGGCGGGCGCCAGGGCAGTCAGGCCCAGCAACAGAGGCAACAAGGCTCGCATGGCCGAATCCTAGTTGTTGCCAAGCGCCGACGCGGAGCCCACCATGGGGGCATGAAACCCCACCGATTGCTCGCCCCCCTGCTCGCCTGGGCCGCCCTCGCCAGCTGCGCCCAGACGCCGCCCCCAGCCCCGACCACGCCGGCCGCTTCAGCCGCGGCCGAAACCGAGTCCGTCCGGCTCGGCCGCGAGCTGCGCGCGTTGATCGGCCCTGCGGCCTGCAAGGCAGACGCGCAGTGCCGCACCATCGCCGTCGGCGCCAAGGCCTGCGGAGGTCCGGCCGGCTATCTGGCCTGGTCCAGCGAAAGCACGGACGCTCAACGTCTCGCCGAAATCGCCACTCGTCAGGCCCAGGCCCACAAGCGCGAGATTGAGGCCAGCGGCATGCTCTCCAACTGCGCGATGGTGGCCGACCCCGGTGCGGCTTGCGTGGCCGGGCGCTGCCAGCTCGCCACGCCCGCCAGCGCACGCTGAAAGTCGCGCCCACATAGAAAAAAGCCGCCGGCCTTGCGGCCTGCGGCTTTGGGAGTGGCTGTAAAGCCTGCTGCTTACTGAGCGACGCCGTCGGCCAGCTTGGCCGCCACGGTGTTGGGCTCGTTGAGCACCGGCACAACGCCGTCGGTCGACACACGCACCACGGTCGTCGTCTGGGCCACACCACCTGCATCCAGCAGCTGGAAGGCGCCGACATAGCGCTTGCCCGTGGCCAGGCCAGACCAGGTCAGGCCGACGGTGGCCGTGCTGCCGGCATAGACCTGCGAAGGCATGGCCATCCTCAGACCAGCGCCGTCACCGGCCTTGACGATCCAGCTCGACAGGGTGTGGGTCATGGCAGCACTGCCGCCGTAAGCCACCACGCAGACCTTGTAGGTGCCTGCGGCAGGTGCGAGCACCTGCACCGTCTCGTTGGAACCGTCATTGCCCGAGTACGCCGAGGTGGTGTTGTTCGGGTAGAGCAGCATCATGTCGTTGTCGTCGCCGGCGGCACCGACATCAACATCGCGCAGACCGAAGCGCGCCACCAGGGTGTTGGCCGGAACGCTGAAGCTGTAGACCTTGACGTTGGCGGTGTCGGCACCGGCCTGGCAGACGGCCTTGAGCTGGGCGCTGCTGGTGGCCTTCTGAGCCAGGGTGGCCGGCGCGGACAGCGTCACTTCCTTCATACCGCCTGCCGACGAGCCCATGCGGCCAGCGAAGCCGGTGCGGACCGTGAACAGCTTGGTGCCGGAAACCGTGGTGCCGGTGAACTCGGYCGGGGCCGAGATCGCCTTGCCCACCTTGGCCTGGATGGGCGAACGCACGGTGTGCGTGCCGTCGTTCCACACCAGCTGGCCATAGTTCCAAACACCTTCGGTGGCGGTCGTCGTGGTCAGCTTGACCGTGAAGGCGGCCGAAGCGCCCGGGGCCAGGGTCAGCGAGGACGGCGTCACGACGGTCGTGAAGCCCGGCACGCTGGCGGTGGCGTTGTAGGTGGCACTGCTGCTACCCACATTGGTAACCGTGCGCGGGAAGGTGACGGAGCCGATGACGGTACCGGCCGTCATCGTCGCCAGGTTCAGGTCGGACGTCTCGGAGAGCGTGCCGATGTTCGTGCAGTCGCTGGCCGGCACCACCGCAGCCTTGTTCACCTTGCACTGGTACTTGACCCAGTCGTTCTTGCCCGAGTTGTAGACCAGGCCGGGGTCGGTGGCGCTATTTGCCTGCACGTGGCCCGAGCCTTGCGACCAGGGCAGCAGGCCGTTGGACAGGCCGGCCAGACCGTCGTTGAGCGTTGAGTAGGCCGTGGTCATCAGCGCCGACTTGATGGCGCCGGGGCCCCAGGTCGGGTGAGCCTGCTTGAGAAGCAAGGCCAGGCCAGCCACGTGCGGGCTGGACATGGACGTGCCCTGGTAGGACGCCCATGCCGGTCCGGGTACCAGCGTGCCGGCGGCGACGGCGTCGCGGTCACCCTGGCTCAGGGCCGGGGTGACCTGGGCGATGACGTCCACGCCCGGTGCCGTCACATCGGGCTTGAGGACGTTGCTGTCACCGGCGTTCGGGCCACGCGACGAGAAGTTGGCCATGATCGGCGCCGGGGCGGTGCCGATGTAGAACTTGCTGATGCTGGCGGTCGCGCCGGCCGTCTGGGCATAGGTCTTGATCGCAGCGCCGTCGGCGGTCGTGACGTGCACGGTCGGCACCGAATGGGCCTCGGCCACCAGGCCAGCGCCGTTGTCCTGCATGATCATGCCGACGCCACCGGCGTTCAGCACGGCCAGGCTCTTGTCGACACGGGCATTGGTGCCGCGCGTGCAGACCACGATCTTGCCGGCCACCTTGGCGGGGTCCAGTTCGAGCGGGTTGCTGAAGCACAGGTTCAGGTTGGCACTGGCACCGGCAACGCCCGCATCCTCGGCGCGGATGATGAGCTGGTTGTTCACTTCTGCCAGGCTGTTCAGCGAGGCGCCGGTGTACTTGGCGGCATTGCCCAGCGTGGCGTCGCCGTTGAAGGCGCGGTCATGCGTGGATGCGGCCACCGTCGTCAGCCACGGGCTGATGTGGGCGACAGCCTGGCCGGGGCCGCTGTTGCCTGCCGAAGCAGCGACGAAGACGCCGGCGATCGAGGCGCGGTAGAAGGCTTGCTCGACGGGGTCGTTGACCGAGGTCTGCGAGCCGCTGATCGAGAAGTTGATGACGTTGACGCCATCCGCCACGGCCTTGTCGATGGCGGCCACGGAGTCGGTGGTGAAGCAGCTGTTGGTGCTGCCGGTGCCGTCGGTGGCGGCCACGTCCACATAGGTGTAGCAGACCTTGTAGGCCGCGACGCGAGCGCGCGGCGCCATGCCGGAGGCCTGACCCAGGGCGATGCCGTTGACGATGGCCGTGACATTGGAGTTGCCCGCCGCCGTGGAGGCGGTGTGGTCACCGTGGCCACCGTGGCCGGTCGCACCGCCCAGGTCATCGCGGCCCGAGGCGAACGACGTCCAGTGCGGGGTCCGGCCGGAGGCGATGAAGCCCGCGTTGAAATGCTGGATGCCGATCAGCTTGTTGTTGCAATGCTTGGCGGGGTCGATGCCCTCGCCAGCCACGCAGCCACCGGTATAGGTGGCGGGCTTGGGGCCATAGACCAGGGTGTCGGCCGGGTTGTTGCTCGGCACGCCGTTGGCATCGACACGGTCGAAGAAGGCGGGGTTCTCGGGCCAGATGCCCAGGTCGACGACGCCGATCACCAGGTTCTCGCCCTTGATGGCAGAGCCGCCGGCGGTCTGCGACCACAGGCCGCCCGGGGCGGTCAGGCCCAGGAACTTGCTGGTGGAGATGGTGTCGAGCTTGCGGGCTTCGTCCTGCCAC
>NZ_JBFULE010000078.1:0-13978 GCF_056400485.1 Roseateles sp. P5_B10 | reverse complement strand
GCATATGGCCCAGGCCGAGCAACTGCCAGAGCTTGCTGTCGGAGGGGCGGTTGCGCAGCGCGGCCTGGGCGCAGTCGACGGCCAGGGCATGCTCACCGAAGTTCAGGAGCCGGATCAGCTCGATGTTGGACGCGATCGATTTGTGCCTTACCGCCATACCCGCCATTTGCGTCTGCCGTCACACCGGCTCGGCCCAACCCAGCTCCGCCATGTCCGCCACACGATGCTTGTCATCGCCCAGCATGATGAAGTCATCCAGCTGCGGCGGCTTCACCGACGTGCCGGCCAGCATCGCATGCACCTGCCCGCGGTGGTGGGTCTGGTGCCCGAAGAGATGCGCCAGCACCCGCCCCACCGGCTCGCGCGGCCCGTTCTCGATACCGGCGCCGCGGTCGAAGGCGACGATGCGCTCCTCGTCGCCCGGCTGCAAGCCTGAGCAGAACGCCACCAGCTTCTCGTCGCTTTCGTCCTGCCGCGCCGCCAGCTCGGCCGCCGTCTGCGCCGGCACATAACTGGCCCAGATGTGGCGCATGGCTGCGTCACCCTGCAGGGCGGCAAGGTAGTAATGGTCCACATTGAGGATGTGATTGGCCGTCAGCGCCAGGCTGGGGAAGAAGCTGGTGCGCGGGGCGTGGAAATCGGCATCGGACAGCGCTGCCAGCGCACCCAGCAGGCGGCGGTTGGCGAGGCGGTTGGCGCGGGCCTGAATGAGGAAGATATTCATGGCTGGCATTGTGCTCGGGCGGCCCCGCCATGGGGCTGACGGCGCGGACCGGACATGCTTCAATCGCCACGCAGGCAGCATGCCGCGCCACAAAAGAGTCAAGGCTTGCGCATCGGAGACGGCTTTACCGGGTCAGAGAAGGTCAGCACGGCTGCATGGGTGGCGGCCGCGGCCGTGCTGTCCATCGGCCTRGCTTTGACAGCGGGCGCTGTCATCTGGCAGCAGCAGCGCGCCGGCGCCGAGGCGCGCGGCCTGCAGGAACGCCAGGTTGAGCGGCTGCAGGCCGATGTCGTGAAGCGGCTGACCATGCCGGTCTATGGCCTCAAGGGCGCCCGCGGCGCGCTGGCGGCGCTGGAGGGCAAGTTCAGCCGCGCGGCCTTTGACGCCTATGTCGAGTCGCGCGACTTGCCCCGCGAGTTCCCCGGCGTGCGTGGTTTCGGCTTCATCGAGAGGGTGGCGCGCCGCGACCTGCCCGCCTTCGTCGCGGCCCGCCAGCGCGAGGGGGGCACCGAATTCCGCGTGCATGGCTCGGGCCAGGACCCGACGCTCTACGTCGTCACGCAGATTTCGCCGTTCTCGCACAACTTCTCGGCCTGGGGCATCGACTCCGGCGCTAACCCGGTGCGCCGCCAGGCCATCGAACAGGCCATCGACAGCGGCGAGGCGACTCTTTCCGGCCCCRTGCGCCTGGTGCAGGACCCGCTGAAGGGCACCGGTTTCCTGCTGCTCGTGCCGGTCTATCTGCAGGGGCATGACCCCGGCACGCCGGCCGAACGCCGCGCCGCGCTGCTCGGCCTGCTGTATGCCCCGCTGGTGGCGGGCGACCTGCTGCGCGGCGTGGCAGAGCCGGCGTCATCGCTGCTGGACCTGAAGTTGTCCGTCCGGACCACCGACGCCGAGTTTCAGCCCCTGCTGGCGACGCGCGCGGGCCAGGCGCTGGCACCGGCCGAGGCGGCCGATTACGAGCTGAGTGACGCGCCGACGGCCGATTCGTTGCGCTTCACGGTCGCCGGCCGCGAGTTCATGCTCGATACGGCGCTGACCCGCGAGGCGTCCATGCGGCTGCTGGGCCTGTCGGGCCTGGGCCTGGAACTGGGCGGTGCGCTGCTGAGCCTGCTGCTGGCCGTGACGGTCTATCTGCTGGCCGCCGGCCGCACACGCGCCGAGGAGATGGCGCGCGGCATGACCGCCGACCTGGCGCGGCTGGCCATGGTGGCCAGCCACACGACCAACGCCGTCCTGATCACCGACACCGAACGCCGCATCAACTGGGTCAACGATGGTTTCACGCGGCTCAGCGGCTTCACCAGTGCGGAAGCCGTGGGCAAGCGGCCGAGCGACTTGCTGCACTCAGAGCTGACGAACGAGGACACGGTGCACGGCATGCGCGAGGCCATGAGCGTTGGCCTGGGCTGCAAGGTGGAGCTGATACGCCGCGCCAAGGACGGCCGCGACTACTGGGTGGACGTCGAGGTCCAGCCCCTGCACGACGCCGAGGGCGCGCTGACGGGCTTCATGGTCATCGAGTCCGACATCACGGCCCGCAAGCAGCTCCAGGCCCAGGCCGACGAGGCGCGCCAGAGCCTGCAGGATCTCTATGACAACGCGCCCTGTGCCTATTACGCGCTGGACGAGAACGGGCGCTTCCTGCAGATCAACGCCCTGGGCCTGAGCTGGCTGGGCTGCACGGCCGAAGAGCTGATCGGCCAGGCCAGCCCGGCGGACTTCTTCGATGCCGAGGGCCGCCTGCTGTTCAGCCAGGCCTTCCCCCGCTTTATGCGCGAAGGGCGCATCTCGGAGCTGGAGTTCAGCGTCAAGGGCCGCCAGGGCGAAGCCCGCCGCGTCAGCCTGTCGGCCACGGCCGTCTACGACGCCAACGGCAACTACCTGCGCAGCCGCTCCGTGATGTTCGACATCAGCGAGACCCATCGCATCCGCCAGCAGTTGCACCAGTTGACGCTGGACCAGGAGGCCATGCTGGAAAGCGATCTGGTCGGCATCGTCAAGCTGCGGGACCGCGTGACCGTCTGGCGCAATCAAGCGCTGGAGCGCATGTTCGGCTACGCCGAGGGCGAACTCCTCGGTGCGCCGGTGCGCCAGCTCTACGTCGACGACACCGCTTACGAGACCCTGGGTGCGCTGGCCTATCCACAGCTCAAGGCCGGCGGTCGCTTTCGCACCCAGCTGCAGATGCGGCGCAAGGACGGCTCGTTGATCTGGGTGGACCTGGCCGGCGTCGAGCTGCCCGCCGTATCCAGCGAACGGGGTGGCGAGTCGCTGTGGATGATGGTCGACATCACGCAGAGCAAGGCCCACGAGGCGCGCATGGAGCGCGCGGCCCTGCACGACGCATTGACCGGCCTGCCCAACCGCCTGCTGCTGGGCGATCGGCTCAAGCAGGCCATTGCCGCCGCCGAGCGCAGCGGCCATGTCTTTGCGCTGGCTTATCTCGACCTGAACGGCTTCAAGCAGATCAATGACAGCCATGGCCACGACGCCGGCGACGAAGTGCTCAAGGCCGTGGCCGCCCGCCTGCACACCGGCCTGCGCGCCAGCGACACGGTGGCCCGCCTGGGTGGCGACGAATTCGTCGTGCTGCTGACGCCGACCCTGGTGCCGGCCGACGCCGAACCGGTGCTGAACCGGCTGCTGGACGCTCTGTCCCAGCCGATCACGCTGGGCTCGGGCGAGCAGGTGGCCGTGGGCAGCAGCCTGGGCCTGGCCCACTTCCCGGTGGATGGCCAGACGGCGGATGCGCTGATGCGCTTCGCCGACGAGGCCATGTTCGCCAACAAGCGCGCCGGCCGCGCTCGCGCACGCACAAGTTAGCAAACGTTTCCGCCGGGGCGTATTCACGCCCGGCGGGCACTGTGCGCCGATCGGTTGTAACAGCTGCCCCCGGCTTGGGGCATGATTCGCGCCCATGCTGACCCGCCGCCAAGCCCATCTCGCCCTGGCCAGCCTTGCGCTGCCGGCCACATCTGCACGCGCCCAGGAACGCCGCGCCATCGTGCTCGGCCAGTCCGTGCCGCTGACCGGCCCCGCCGCCCAGCTCGGCCTGCAGATGCAGCTCGGCGCCAAGGCCTATTTCGATGCCGTCAACACCAGCGGCGGCGTGGGCGGCCTGCCCATCGTGCTGAAGACGCTGGACGACGGCTACGAGCCCGCGCGCTGCAAGGCCAACACCGAGAAGTTCATCCAGGAGGATGTCTTCGCCTTGTTCGGCTATGTGGGCACGCCCACATCGGTGGCGGCGCTGCCGCTGGCGACGGCCGCCAAGATTCCCTTCATCGCCCCCTTCACGGGCGCCGAGGCGTTGCGCGACCCGTTCAACAAGCTGGTTTTCCACATCCGCGCGTCCTACTACGACGAGACCGAGCTGATCGTCAAACAGCTGACCCAGCTCGACCTGAAGAAGATCGCCGTCTTCCACCAGAACGACGCCTATGGCCAGGCCGGTCTGAAGGGCGTGCTTCGCGCGCTGGAAAAACGTGGCCTGCAGCCGGTGGCCGTTGCGACGGTGGAGCGCAACAGTGTCGACGTGGCGGCGGCCATCAAGACCCTCGTGCCGGCACAGGCCGAGGCGATCGTGCAGATCAGCGCGTACAAGAGCTGCGCCGCCTTCATCCGCGAGGCCCGCAAGGCAGGCTATTTCGGCCAGTTCTACAACGTGTCCTTCGTCGGCACGCAGGCCCTGGCCGATGAGCTCGGCAAGGACGCCGCCGGCATCGTCGTCTCGCAGGTCATGCCGTCGCCCTTCGGCACCGCGGTCGGCCTCGTCAACGACTACCAGCAGGCCCTGCGCAAGCTCGACGCCAAGGCCGAGCCCAACTACACGAGCATGGAAGGCTATGTCGCGGCGCGCGTCATCGTCGATGCCCTGCGCCGTTTGGGCGGCCGGCCCACCCGCGAAGCACTGATCGCCGCGCTGGAAACCTTGTCCGGCTACGAGTCACGCGGCTATCACCTGAACTTCTCGCCCACCAAGCACACCGGCTCCAGCTTCGTGGAGCTGTCGATGCTCACGGGCGACGGAAAAGTAAAACGTTGACCCCTCTGCGGGCCGAGCGCCGGGCCGCTCCCTAGCCGGCCCGCGCTGGCGATGTGCTTGCGGCTCGATGCCGCAAGCATCGCCGTCCCCTCGGGGGACCGACCAGGCTTGGCCGCGTCCAGCGGGGCAAGACTGGGCGAGGGGCACCAAGATTCAACCGCGTTCGTCTTTCGGCGAGTCCATGACGATGTAGCTGGTGATCATGCTGACCTGCGGCAGGCCGCCCAGCACGTCGGCATGGAAGCGCTTGTAGGCCGGCAGGTCGGCCACCTCCACACGCAGCAGGTATTCGAAGGCACCGGTCACGTTGTGACACTCGCGCACGACCGGGCAGTCCTTCATCGCCTGCTCGAAGCTCAGCTGCTCGTCCAGCGTGTGGCGCGACAGGCCGATGGCGACATAGGCGACGAAGCCCAGTCCCAAAAGCGTCGGGTCCAGCACCGCCCGGTAGCCCTTGATGACGCCCAGCCGCTCCAGCTCTTGCACGCGGCGCAGGCAGGCCGAGGGGCTGAGCGCGATGCGCTGGGCCAGCTCGGCATTGGTCAGGCGCCCGTCCTTGACCAGTTCGCGCAAGATCTTCTCGTCGATGGCATCCATGGCCGCAGATGATTGCACAAGACCGGCAGGCGGCACTGCAAAACGCAAGCCCATTCGACGCCGACCTGCCTAGAGTTGCGCGCCATGGAAACCACCCTCAGCACCCTGGCCGCCCTCACCGGCTTCGCCTTCGTCATGTCCATCACGCCCGGACCCAACAACCTGATGCTGCTGGCCTCGGGCACCAATTTCGGCTGGCGCCGCAGCCTGCCGCATCTGCTGGGCATCAGCTTCGGCTTCGGCGTCATGCTGGTGCTCGTCGGCCTGGGGCTGGGCGAGGTCTTCACGCGCTACCCCGGCCTGCATGAGGTGCTGAAGTGGGCAAGCCTGGCCTATCTGCTCTACCTCGCGGTCAAGATCGCCAGCGCCGCGCCACCGACCGCTCAAGGCGGCGGCCAGGGCCGGCCCATGGGCTTTGGCGCCGCGGCGCTGTTCCAGGTCGTCAACCCCAAGGCCTGGGCCATGGCGCTGACGGCCGTGACGGCCTATGGCGAACTCGGCATCGCGGCGCTGACAGCCGTCTTCGTCCTCGTCAACCTGCCCTGCTGCGGCTCATGGGCCCTGCTGGGCGAGCAGATGCGCCGCTGGTTGCACCGGCCGCGCGCGCTGCAGGCCTTCAACTGGGGTGCCGCGGCGCTGATGGTGGTGTCGGTGCTGCCGCTGCTGCGGAGCTGACGCCGCTCAGTCGGCCATCGGCTCTACGCTGACGCTCACGCCCAGTGTCGCCACGCCGCCGCCGCGCAGCACGCCGCGCAGCGGCGCCACGTCGGCATAGTCGCGGCCCCAGGCCAGCGTGACGTGGTCCAGGCCCGCAGGCACGGCATTGGTCGGATCCAGGGCCAGCCAGCCCTGCTCGGGGCACCACAGTTCAACCCAGGCATGCGAGGCATCCGCGCCGACAAGTTTGGTCACGCCCTCGGGCGGGCGTGTCAGCAGATAGCCGCTCACATAGCGCGCCGCCAGGCCCAGTGAGCGGCAGGCGGCGATGAAGACGTGGGCGAAGTCCTGGCAGACGCCGCTGCGCAGGGCCAGCGCGTCGGCGGCGCGGGTCGCCACCGTCGTGCTCTGCGGCAGATAGCGCAGGTCGGTGTGGATCTGGTGCATCAGCGACAGGCCGCCGGCGGCCAGCGTGCGGCCGGGCGAAAAGGCGCGGCGCGCATAGGCGCGCAGCGTCTCGTCGGGTGCGGCGTAGTTGGAGGCGAGCGCGAACTCGTCGGCCTCCTGCAGCGCACGGCCAGCGCGGTAGCGCAGGCCGGCCGCAACGGCCTCCCAGGCCTGGCCGCGGCCGGGCTCGGGCACCGGGCGGTCGCTGAGCTCCACCTCGAAGCGGCTGTCGACGACGAGGCGTTCATGCACGCGCGCATGGCCAAAGCTCAGGTGCTGGTTGCCCCAGGGGTCGCGGCGCAGATGCCGGGCCAGCTCGCCCGTGTCCAGCTCCAGCCCCTCGACGCCCCAGCCGTCCGGCAACGGGTCGATGTTGAGCCGCCAGTCGCTGACCTTTTGCCAGGGCGTGTGGCGCGGCGCCAGGCAGGCGGCGTGATAGGCCCATTCCACCGAGTCGTCGTAGGTGTACTCGGTGACGTGATGGACGGCGAGCCGGATGCCTGTCATTGCCAGACTCGCTGTTCTGCGCCGAGCACATGCGCGAAATAACGCTGGCTGATCAGGCTGGACAACTCGCCCGCCTGGGCCGCCGCGCGCGTCAGATGCTCGACAAGGGCCGGCCCTGACGCCGCCAGTTCGGCCAGCGGCCAGGCCTCGGGCACGGGCAGCTCGGCAGCGATGTCGGCGGCCCAGCCGGGATCGTGGCGGGCCAGCTTGGCGAAGCGGTCGCGCAGCGTGCGCGCCACCCAGGCCAGCGACCGCGGGTTGTCGGTGTCGTGCACCAGCAGATGCAGCAATGGCGGTGCCTCGCGGCGCGCCTGGAACTGGGCACGGTAGGTGATGGTCGAGTCGAACACGCCCAGCAGCAGGCCGAAGCCGTCCTCGGTCAGCGCCAAGCCATGCTCGAAGGTCTCGGCCAGCACCTCGGCATGGAAGGACAGGCGCTCGATCTGGCGGCCGATGGACAGCAGCCGCCAGCCGTCATCGCGCGTCATGCGGTCGGTCTGGGCGCCGGTGATGGCGGCCAGGTGGGTGTCGGCGCGCGCCAGCACATTGAGCACATCGGTCACCGGCGTGCCCGGACCGGGGCGGTCCAGCACAGCGCGCAGATGCTGCTCGAACTGGGCGGCTGTTTCGTGGATGAGGCGCCAGGCCTCGGGCGACAGGCGCTCGCGCAGCGCCTGGGCGCAGGACTGCAGCGCACGCAGGTTCCAGCCAACGCTGGTCTCGCCGGACGCCGGCAGCAGGGCCGTCAGGATCGCACGCTCGAAACCACGCGGGTCGTCCTCGGCCGCGGGCGCCTTGGCGCCGACAAGGCCATGGCGGCGCGCCAGCGCGTCCAGCAGCGGCAGCATGGGCGGCGGCATCGCGCCGCGCTGCACCATGACGCTGGCCTCGATGACATGACGCGCCAGCCGGGCGCTGTTCTCGGCACGCTCGGTGTAGCGGCCCAGCCAGAACAGGTTTTCGGCGGCGCGGCTGGTCACCGTCCAGTGCACGTCGCGCAGGTCGGCGGCCTGCAGCGGCTGGGCCAGCAGCGTCGTCGGGTCGACCTCGCCGTCGGTCATGACCCAGGTGTCGGCGCTCAAGCTGCCGCGCTGGATGGACAGCCAGGCATCGGCCAGCGGGTCGCGCTTGGGCGCCACGCGCGCCAGGCCGCCGGGCAGCACCTTCCAGCCGCCCTGGCCGTCGGTCATTGCGAAGACGCGCAGCACGGCCACGCGCGGCTCCAGCGCGCCGCGCGTCCAGACCGGCTGCTTGGTGGGCTTGACGCGGGCCTGCAAGGTGTAGGCGGTGGGGTCGGCGTCGATACGCTCGGCCAGCTCCCAGAGCTGCTCGTCGGTCAGTTCCGCGGCGACGATGGGCGAGAAACTGCGCGTCGTGCTGCTGGCCGAGAAGGTCGGCACGACGACAAACTCCGCCAGCCGCGGGCGCAACCTGCGCCAGGCGCTGTCCTCGCCGCACCACCAGCTCTGGATGGCTGGCAGCGTCAGGTCCTCGCCCAGCAGGCTCTCGGCCACGCCGGGCCAGAAGGCTGACAGGCCCGGGCTCTCCAGCCAGCCGGCGCCCGGCGCATTGGCGATGACGACCTCACCGGCACGCGCTGCCTGCAGCAACCCCGGCACGCCAAGGATGGAGTCGGGGCGCAGCTCCAGCGGGTCCAGCCAGGTGTCATCAACGCGGCGCAGCAGCACATGCACGCGCTCCAGGCCGGCCAGGGTCTTGAGATAGACCTTGTCCGCGCGCACCGTCAGGTCGGCGCCTTCGACGAGGGTGATGCCGAGATAACGCGCCAGGAAGGCCTGCTCGAAATAGGTCTCGTTGCGCGGCCCCGGTGTCAGCAGCGCGACGCGGCTGCGCTCGCCAGCGGGTGACAGCTGGGTCAGGGTCTGGATGAAGTCGCGGTAGCTCGCCGCCAGGCGCTGCACGGCCATCTGCCGGAAGGCTTCGGGGAACTGCTGGGCAATGATGAGGCGGTTCTCGAGCACATAGCCCAGGCCCGACGCCGCCTGCGTGCGCTGGCCGACCACCCACCAATGGCCGTCGGCGCAACGCGTCAGGTCGAAGGCCAGCACATGCAGGTGAACGCCTGCGGCCGGCTTGGCTCCATGCATGCCGCGCAGGTATTGCGGGTGGGCCAGCACCAATGACGCGGGCAGCAGGCCTTCGCTCAACAGCTTGCGCTCGCCGTAGGTGTCCGCCATGACGGCGTTGAGCAGGCGCGAGCGCTGGGCGATGCCGGCCTCGATATGGCGCCATTCGTCCGGCTCGATGAGCATGGGCAGCAGTTCCAGCGGCCAGTGGCGGGCCAGCGGCGCACCCTCTCTCTCGTCCTGGCCGGGCAGCGGTGGGGCATCGCTGTGCACGTTGTAGCTGGCACCGTCCTCCAGCACGCGGCGCTGCACCCGCAGGGCCTTGGCGCTGAGCTCCTGCCAACCCGCCGCACCGCCGGCCGCGAAGAAACGACGCCAGCGCTCGGTGAGGCCGCCCTGGGGCTCGCCGGGCTGGTTGACCTGGCCGGTCAGCTCATAGAAGTGGCCGTCACGGCTGCGCAACGCGGCCGAAGCGGCAAGCGCCAGCGGGTCGGGCGCCAGCACCTCCTCGGGCTCGTCGGGAAGCAGGCTCCACTGGCTGGGGGTGAGCTCAGACATGGGCGAGGAGGATCGATGCGGTCATGCGGCGCGAAGAAGGCGGAAAGGGCATTGTCGAGCAATGTCCGCGCGGCGCCGGCCCGGGGCTGCGGGGGGTGCGCCGGCTGGCGCCGGTCACTGCTCAGGGCGCCGGCAAGCCCGGCTCGCTGGCAACCTGGCCACGCGGCGACAGAAAGGCGCGCAACACGCGTTCGGCCGCTTCCGGGTCATCGCGCCAGGCGCCATGGCCCACGTTGGCAAAGCGCTCGAACTGCACCCATTGCGCCGGTAGCGCGGCAACGATCTCTTCGGCGTYCTGCGGCGGCGTGACCGGGTCCTGCTCGCCGGCCATGACCAGCACCGGGCACTGCACATTCGCGAGGCCCGGGCGAAGGTCCATGTCGCGCAGCTCGGTGCGGGTGTGGGCGAACAGGATCTCCGGCTTGAACATCATCCAGCCGCCGGCGTTCGGGTTCTTGAGCTGCGTGTTGTAGAGGCGGCGGCAGACCTTTTCATACACGGCCCAGCTGGCCGGGCCGGGGTTCTCCCAGAACTCGCGCGTGGCGGCCGCGGCGTCCGGCCCGCCGAGCGCACCGAAGCGCTCGATCTTGCGCTCCAGCCCGAAGTGATGCGAGGTGCTGGACAGCACGACCTTGCCCGGGTGCTCCGGGTGGCGGGCCAGATAGCGCTGTGCGACAAAGCCGCCGAAGCTCTGGCCCAGCACGATGGGCTTGACGACGCCCAGTGCGTCGCACAGCCGCACGATGTCGTCGGCGAAGACGTCCAGCACCCACTCATCCGCCGGCCGCGGGTCGCTGCGGCCATGGCCGCGCTGGTCGAAGTAGACGACCTGGCAGAGATCGGTGAAGCGGCTGAAGAAGGGCCGGAAGGCGGTATGGTCGAAACCCGGGCCGCCATGGATGAGGATCAGCGTCGGCTTCTCGCGCAGTTCGGGGCCGACGGGCTCATGGCCCAGGCCCTCAATGTCGACGAAGAGGCGGACGCCGGGTTCGATTTCGATGCGCATGTTTCGGGTCTTAGCGCGATTCGCGCTGGTGGCGAATCGAGATTACAACGGCCACATCAGCGCGCGGCACGTATCGGTAGCGGACGACGTAACCTCGTGCAGCGCGGCCGACGACCAGTTCACGCGTGCCRGTGCCGGCACGGCGTCCGATTTCTGGCGCGTAAGTCAACACACGCAGCGCATCGAGCAACTCGTCTTTGCGCTCGACGGCGTTGTCAGCATCGTGCGCCATCAGAAAGTCCGTGATGCGATCCAGATCGTCAATTGCACCGCGCCCAAGCTCGACACGCGTCATTCGAGAATCTTGCGAGGCTTCGGCAGTACCGCCGGCTTACCGGCAACCTTGGCATCGAAGTACGCCTTGGCTTCGTCAAGGCTGACGGCTTCGCCAGTCTTCAGGAACTCAGTCCAACGCTCCTCGCAGATCCTGTCCATCTCCGCATCGAATTCCGCCTGCTCGACCGACTCGGCAATGGCATCGCGGATGAAGGCATGCGCCGTCTTGCCGGCCCGCGCGGCGGCTTCGCTCACGCGTTCCTTCAAGTCGTCTTCCAGGCGAATGGTCGTCGTCGACATGGGGGGCTCCAATGTTGTAGCGCAATTGTGCTACATCAGCCCACCTTGCGCAGATCCAACGTGAACGGGAACTCCAGGCTGCGCTTCGGCTCACCCACCTCGACCTGGCCCGGCGTGTGGCCCATGGCCACGAAGCGCGACAGGCGGCGGCTCTCGGCCTCATAGGCGTTGACCGGCAGCGTCTCGTAGCTGCGCCCGCCCGGGTGCGCGACCGAGTAGCGGCAGCCGCCCAAGGACCGGTTCTGCCAGGTGTCGACAAGGTCCAGCGTCAGCGGCGCGTGGATGGGGATGGTGGGGTGCAGGGCCGACTCCGGCAGCCAGGCGCGGTAGCGCACGCCGCAGACGAACTCGCCGACGCGGCCCGTGGGCTGCAGCGGCACGGGCACGCCGTTGACCGTCACACGGTGGCGCGGGTCGACGAGGCCGGTGACGAGCAGCTCCATCCGTTCCAGCGACGCGTCCACATAGCGCACATTGCCGCCGGCCGAGCCTTCCTCGCCCATCACATGCCAGGGTTCCAGCGCGCCGCGCAGCGTCACATGCACGCCGCGGGCCACGAACTCGCCGTACTTCGGGAAGCGGAACTCCAAGTGCGGCGCGAACCAATTGGCGTCGAAGGCATAGCCGGCCTCGCGCATGTCCTGCATGACGTCGGCAAAGTCCTCGCGCACGAAATGCGGCAACAGCCAGCGGTCGTGCAGCTCCGTGCCCCAGCGCACCAGCGGTGCGCGGTAGGGTTTGTTCCAGAAGCGGGTGACGAGCGCGCGCAGCAGCAGTTGCTGCACGATGCTCATGCGCGCATGCGGCGGCATCTCGAAAGCGCGCAGCTCCAGCAGGCCCAGGCGGCCGGTGGCGGAGTCAGGCGAGTAGAGCTTGTCGATGCAGAACTCGCTGCGATGCGTGTTGCCAGTCACGTCGACCAGTACATTGCGCAGCGTGCGGTCGATAAGCCAAGGAGCGACGTTGTCCCCGAGCTTGTGGATCTCGCCCAGCGCAATCTCCAGCTCGCGCAACTGGTCGTTGCGCGCCTCGTCCACGCGCGGCGATTGGCTGGTGGGGCCGATGAAAAGGCCGCTGAAGAGATAGCTCAGGCTGGGGTGGTTGTGCCAGTAGGCCAGCAGCGACGCGAGCAGCGCGGGGCGGCGCAGGAAGGGCGAGTCCGACGGCGTGGCGCCGCCGAGCACGAAGTGGTTGCCGCCGCCGGTGCCGGTGTGGCGGCCGTCGATCATGAACTTCTCGCTCGACAGCCGCGTGAGGCGCGCGGCTTCGTACAGGAACTCGGTGTGGTCGACCAACTCGCGCCAGTTGTGGGCCGGGTGGATGTTGACCTCGATGACGCCGGGGTCTGGCGTGACCTGCAGCAGCTTCAGGCGCGGGTCGCGCGGCGGCGGGTAACCCTCCAGCACGATCTTGTAGCCCGTGTCCTCGCAAGCCGCCTCCACCGCCGTCAACAGCTCCAGGTAATGCTCGAGCTTTTCGAGCGGCGGCATGAAGACGTAGAGCACGCCGCTGGCCTTGCCCTTGCGTTCGGCCGCGGGGCCGTTGGCGCGCCGCGGGTCGCGGGCTTCGACGCACAGCGCCGTGCGCGTGACGTCACGGGCGCTCTCGAAGCGGCCTGGTGCGGCCTGGGTCGAGGCGTCGCCTGCCCCTGCCCCACCAATGCCGGCGCCACCCGCAGCAGCACCGGCCTTGCCCCCCAGCCGCAGGCCCGGCACCGGCCCGGCCGACGTCACGCCCAGCGTCTGCGCCCGCAGTGCCGCCGCGGCCGGCAGCATGCCGCGCGGTGCGAAAGGATYCTGCTCGATCAGATAGGGGTAGTCGCCCTTGCTGACCCAGGGGAGCGAGTCCAGCGGCAGCCGCCAGCCCATCGGCGAGTCGCCGGGATGCAGGTAGAGGCGATCGTCGCGGAAGAACCAGGGCCCCGTCTGCCAGCGCGTGCCGGCCAGGGCCGGCGAGTCGCCGCTGTGGGCGATCGGCAGCACATAGCCGACGACCTCGGCCAGGCCTTGCTCGAAGATGCGACGCAGGCGCGCCCTTTCCATCTCGTCGTCCAGCCGTGAGTCGAAGGGGTCGACGTTGACCGGCAGGCGGCGCTCGCGCCACAGGTAGTAGAAGGTGTCCTCGTAAGCGGGCTCGACATGGCTGTCTGGCAGGGCCAGGCGGCGCGTCAGTGCGCTCATGAAGGCCTGGGCATGCGTGCTCGTGTAAGCGTGGCCCTCGCGTTCGTCAGCGAACCACTCCGGATTGCGCCAACAGGGTTGGCCGTCGGCACGCCAGTAGATGGACAGCGCCCAGCGCGGCAGCTGTTCGCCGGGATACCACTTGCCCTGGCCGAAATGCAGGAAGCCGCCCTGGCCATATTCGTCGCGCAGCCTGTGCGTGAGCTGCTGGGCGTGGATGCGCTTGGTGGGGCCCAGCGCCTCGGTGTTCCATTCGGGCGCGTCGCGGTCGTCGATGGACACGAAGGTGGGCTCGCCGCCCATCGTCAGGCGCACGTCGCCGGCGGCGAGTTCGCGGTCCACCTGCTCGCCGAGCAGCAGCACTTCGGCCCATTGCTCTTCGGTGTAGGGCTTGGTCACGCGCGGCGATTCGTAGATGCGCGTGACGCTCATCTCGTGCTCGAACTCGACCTCGGCCTTGTCGACGGCGCCGCTGATGGGCGCTGCGCTGCCAGGCGTGGGCGTGGCAGCCAGCGGGATGTGGCCTTCACCGGCCAGCAGGCCGGAGGTCGGGTCCAGGCCGATCCAGCCCGCGCCGGGCAGATAGAC
>NZ_JBFULE010000077.1:0-17751 GCF_056400485.1 Roseateles sp. P5_B10 | reverse complement strand
AACGGCGTGATGGCCCAAGGCAGGGCAGCCGAGATGGCCAAGGCCGCAGGCACCAGGATGGCCTTATTGAGCAGCGACCCCTTGGCCACCGCCCAGACGACCGGCAGTTCGCGATCGGCATTGACGCCGGTGACCTGCTGGGCGTTGAGCGCCAGGTCGTCGCCCAGCACGCCGGCGGTCTTCGTGGCGGCGACCTTGGTCATGGTCGCCACGTCGTCAAGGATGGTGGCGATGTCGTCGAGCAGGACAAGCAGGCTGGAGGCCATGGAACAGCGCGGAGCGGTTGTGGAAATGGGGGCCATGCTATCCGGGCATTCAATGGCACTCGCGGGACGAGCGCCGGGCCGCTCCCAAGCCGGCCCGCCTTGGCGATGTGCTTGCGGCTCGATGTCGCAAGCATCGCCGTCCCCTTGGGGGACCGACCAGTCGTGCCCGCGTTCAGCGTGGCACGCCTGGGCGAGGGGCTCAACGATAGTGCCGAGCGAGGCTCTCCGCCACGCAGACGGGTTTGGCCACACCTTCCGCCTCGATGGCGACCTCCACCGTCAACTGCACCGCGCCACCGGCCACCGGGTCCATGGCCAGCAGCTTGAAGCCGGCGCGCAGCCGGCTGCCCACCGGCACCGGCTTCGTGAAGCGCACCTTGTTGAGGCCGTAGTTCAGCACCATGCGCGACTCGCGCACCGAGAAGCCGGTCTCAAAAAAATACGGGATCAGCGACAGCGTCAGGAAGCCATGCGCAATCGGTCCGCCGAAAGGCCCCGCCTTGGCGCGCTCGGGGTCGACGTGGATCCACTGCCTGTCCTCGGTCGCCTCGGCAAACGCGTTCACGCGCGCCTGGTCGACGGTGATCCAGTCGCTGTGGCCCAGGGGCTGGCCGATCAGGGATTCGAGATCGGCAAGGGTGTCGAAGTGGCGCATGCAGGGTGACGCAAGGTGGCGGGTGTGCCACTACGTTAACCTCGCGCGCCCTGATCGACCGTAGCCCACGCGACACCACCGTTCCATGCACATTCTGTTGATCGAGGACGACCTCGGCTTGGGGCCTGCGCTGCAGGCCGCGCTGTGCACCGAAGGGCACAGCAGCACCTGGCTGCGGCGCGCCAACGACGCGCCCCGGCAGCTCGACCCCGCCGCGCAGGACGCCGTGCTGCTGGACCAGACCCTGCCCGACGGCGACGGCCGCGCCTTGCTGACACGCTGGCGCCGCCAGGGCAGCGCAGTGCCAGTCATCGTCATCACCGCACGCACCACGCTGGAGGACCGCCTCGCCGGCTTCGACGGCGGCGCCGACGACTATGTGGTCAAGCCCTTCGAGATGCCCGAACTGATGGCGCGCCTGCGCTCGGTGCTGCGGCGCTGCGCCCAGCAGGCCAGCGACGAGTGGACGCTGGGCGGCCTGACGATCGAGCCGCGTCGCCAGCGGGTGCTGCTGGAGGGCGCTGAGCTGGCGCTGTCGCCGCGCGAATATCAGCTGCTGCTGGAACTGGCACGCGAACGCGGCGGTGTGGTCGCCAAGCACCAGCTCGCGCAACGCCTGGCGCCGCTGGGCGAGCCGATGGAGTTCGGCACGCTGGAGGTGCACCTGGCCAACCTGCGCCGCAAGGTGGGCGCGGCCCGCATCGGCACGCTGCGCGGCGTGGGCTACTGGCTCGAATGTGCATGAAGTTCGAATGGCTGCAACCCACGCTGACGCGCCGGCTCATCCTCGCGCTGTTGCTCGCCTTCACGCTGTGCTCGGTGCTGCTGCTGGTGGACGACCAGCTCGATGTCCAGCACCAGTTGGCCACCGACCCGGGTGTGCGCCAGCTGGGCCGGCAGCTCGCCGCGGGGCTGGAAGAGATCGACGATCCCGCGCTGGCTGCCCGGGTGCTCGATGGCCACACGCGCTACATCAACGGGCTGCGCATGGGGCAGACCATGACGACAGGCCCGCTGCTGATGCAGTTGCTGGACCGTCAAGGCCGACAGGTCTACGCGTCGGCACCCGGCGATGCCATTGCCAAGCCGGGCGTCGGCGAGCAGACCATCGCCGGCCGGACGCACTGGACCTACCGCCAGGACGGGCCGCGCTGGTCGCTGCGGCTGGCCGAGCCGGCGTTGTCGCGCGCCCAGTTGCTCGGCTTTGCCAGCGGCGCGCTGGGCATGCAGCTGCTGGTGGGCTTCCCGTTGATGCTGCTGCCGCTGTGGATCGCCGTCTACACGGGCCTGGCGCCGCTGCGCCGCTTTGCTCGCCGGCTGAACAGCCTGGACCTGCGGCAGGACCTGGCACCGCTGGACGTGGACCTGCACTACCGTGAGCTGCGCCCGCTGGGTCAGGCCTTCGACGCACTGCTGAGCCGCCTGAGCAGGCGCCGCGCGCGTGAACGCGCCTTTGTGCACGAGGCGGCGCACGAGCTGCGCACGCCGCTGGCCGTCGTCGCCACGCAGACCCACGCCCTCGTACACGCAGCTGATGCCGACGCACGCACCACTGCCGCCGCCGGGCTGCAACAAGCCATCGCACGCAGCGCCCACCTGTCGCGCCAGCTGCTGGACCTGGCCAGCCTCGACAACGAGCAGCCCGCCGCGCCGGTCGCCCTCGACCTCGCGCATTTCTGCGCGCAGCGACTGGCCGAGCAGGCGGGCGCCGCACGCGAGCGCGGCATTGCGCTGGCGCTAGACGCGCCGGACCAGCTGCCGGTACGCCTGGACACCGTGGCCTTGCAGTCCTTGCTGCAGAACCTGCTCGACAACGCATTGCGCTACGTGGGCCGCGGCCGCCGCATCGAGGTCAGTCTCGACGTCACGCCCGACGGCCTGCGGCTGGCTGTTGCCGATGACGGCCCGGGCATTGCGCCCGCCGACCGCCCTCAGGCCTTCGAGCGCTTCTGGCGCGGCGCCGGGCATGACGTGCAGGGCAGCGGGCTGGGCCTGGCCATCGTGGCGCGGGCTGCCGACCGACTGGGTGGCCAGGTCACGCTGGGCGACGGCCTCACGTGGCCCGACGGCAGTGGTTGCGGTGCGCGCTTCGAACTTCGGTTGCCGGCCATCGTCTTGGGCATTCCTTAAGCCACGGCTTTCAACAATGGCCCGGTCCTTTCCACCACCGACCGGAGCCTTGTTTGAAAGCTGTGCTGTTCCTCACCGTTGCCGCGCTGGCCGCTCTGCCCGCGCATGCCGCCGACCCCTACGTCGGCTTCAACCTCACTACTCCCGGCGAGGCGAACTTCAGCATCAACGGCCATGACGTGGCCAACGACAACAAGCCGCATGCGATGAAGCTGTACACCGGGCTGCGGTTCACGCCCACCTGGGCGGCCGAGCTGGGCTACGGCGCCTTCGGCAGCTACCACGCGGCCGACCCCACGCCAGGTTCCTCCTACCAGCTGAAGATGTCCACAAGCGTCGCCTACCTGGCCGCACGGGCCACCACCCCGCTCGGCGATTCCTTCGCACTCTTCGGCAAGGTCGGCCTGGCCGTGAACCGGCTCAAGGCCAGCGACTCGCTGGGCCACACCGATCGCGAGTCCTTCGTGCGGCCCATGTTCGGCAGCGGCCTGGAGTGGAAGCTCGCACCGCAGGTGTCCGCCACCGTCGAATACAACCGCTACGGTTCGCGCCGCAGCGACGGCGACCGCTTCACGCAGCAGAAGGCCGAGGTGGGTCTGGCCTTCAAGTTCTAGGAGCCTGGGCTATGCCCGCTGCCGCACAGGCTCCCGCGAGCAGTTAACCTCGCGGGCCATGCCTGACAGTACCGCCCGCGACATCCTCGTCCTCGCCGCCCACCCCGACCTGGCCCGCTCCCATGCGACCCGCACGCTGCTCGATGCGCTGCGTGCCTCGCCTGCGGTCGACCGGGTCGAGCTGCGTGACCTCTACCGCCTCTATCCGGACTTCCACATCCACGTCGACGCCGAACAACGCGCCCTCGAAGCCGCCAAGCTGGTCGTCATGCTGCATCCCATCTACTGGTACAGCATGCCGGCACTGCAGAAGCTCTGGCTGGACGAGGTGCCGCGCCTGGGCTGGGCCTATGGGCCCGGCGGCACGGCCCTGCATGGCAAGGACTTCTGGCTGGTCGCCTCCACCGGCGGCGGTGCCGAGGCCTATGCGCCGGGCGGCCACAACCATCACCCCATCGACGAGTTCCTGCTGCCTTACCGGCAGTCGGCCCACACCTGCGGCATGAACTACCTGCCGCCGCAGATCCTGCAAGGCGCCCACCGCGTGACGGACGCCGAGATCACCGCCCATGCCGAGCTGTTCGTGAAGCGGCTGGCGCACTACCCCGAGTGGTGCGAGCACCTCGCCGAGCCGGCCATCGGCGACGAGGAGGCCGTTGCTCTGGACGAGCGGCCACCGTTGTTCTCTACGTTGGATGCCGGGAGCGACGAATGAGCCACGGCAATTGGCTGCAACTGCCCCTCGTGTTCCTGGCCGCCGCCGTGCTGGCGGTGCCGCTGGCGCGCTGGGCACGCCTGGGCTCCATCCTCGGCTATCTCGTCGCCGGCCTGCTGATCGGCCCGGCCGTGCTCGGGCTGATCCCTGAATCCACGGCCATCCCCGAGGTCGCCGAGCTCGGCGTGGTGCTGATGCTCTTTCTCGTCGGCCTGGAGCTGGAGCCCAAGCGGCTGTGGGCGATGCGCCGGCCCATCTTCGGCTGGGGCAGCGTACAGCTGCTGGGCTGCGCGGCGGCGCTTGCTGTGGTGGGCCTCGCGTTGGGCTACCCGTGGCGGCTGACCGTCGTCGTCAGCCTGGGCCTGGCGATGTCGTCCACCGCCGTGGCGCTGGCCGTGCTGGCCGAGCGCAACCTCGGCCGCACGACGGCGGGCGAGAGCATCCTGTCGGTTGCGTTGCTGCAGGACATCGCCGCCATTCCCGTGCTGGCGTTGGTGCCAGTGCTGGCGCTCAGCGGCGCAGCAGACGACAGCGACGGCAAGACCTGGCTGGCGGCGGGCAAGGCCCTGGGCGCCATCATCGTCATCGTCTTTGGCGGTCGCCTGTTGCTGCGGCCCGCGCTGCGCTGGATTGCCCACAGCAAGACACCCGAGATCTTCACCGCCGCGGCCCTGCTGCTGGTGCTGGGAACGGCGGCGCTGATGCAACTCGTCGGCCTGTCCATGGCGCTGGGCGCCTTCCTGGCCGGCGTGCTGCTGGCCGAAAGCGAATACCGCCGCGAGCTGGAGACCGACCTGGAGCCCTTCAAGGGCCTGCTGCTCGGCCTGTTCTTCATCGCCGTCGGCATGGGGCTGGACTTGAAGGCCGTCGCCGCCCAGCCGGGCTTTGTGGCCCTGCTGGTGCTGGCCCTGCTGGGCTGCAAGATCTTCGTGCTGGTGGCCATGTCCAAGGCGATGAAGATCCCGCTGGTCGAGCGGCCCGCCTTCGTCATCCTGCTGGCCCAGGGCGGCGAGTTCGGCTTCGTCGTCTTCCAGCTCGCCCAGAGCGAGGGCATGATCAGCGCGGCGCAGAACTCGGCCCTGGTGGCGGCCGTGGCGTTGTCGCTGGCGCTGACGCCGCTGCTGCTGACCGGCGGCGACCGGCTGATGTCGCAGAAGCTCGCCCGCCGCGGCCTCAAGAAGCGCGCCGAAGCTACGCCGCCACCGCCCTCGCCCATCATCATTGCCGGCAGTGGCCGCTACGGTCAGGTCGTCGCCCGCATGCTGCGCGCCAATGGGCTGGAGGCCACGGTGCTGGACCACGACTCCGAGGCCATCGAGAGCCTGCGTCGCTTCGACTGGACGGTCTACTACGGCGACGCGACACGGCTGGACATGCTCAAGACCGCCGGGGCGGCAACGGGGCGCATCCTCGTCATCGCCATCGACGACATCGCGCAGAGCGTCGAGATTGCCGAGCTGGCGCGCGAGCATTTCCCGCAGCTCACCGTCGTGGCCCGCGCACGCAATGTGCAGCACTACTACCAGCTGCATGAAGCCGGCGTGCGCCACATCGAGCGCGAGACCTTCGACGCCGCGCTGATGAGCGCGCGCAGCGTGCTGGAGCTGACCGGCATGGAGCCGCACGCCGCACGCCGCCAGGCCATGCGCTTCCGGCGCCACAACATCGACGTGCTCAACACCATGGTGCCGCTGCAGGGTGACGAGGGCGCGCTGATCGCCGCTGCCCGGCTGGGCCGCCAGCAGTTCGAGCAGTTGATCGCCGCCGAGCGCGAGGCCGAGGACGCGCACCGCAAGGCCCAGCGTGGCGGCTGGGACAGGCAGGACGCCGCACCGCCTCTTTGAGGGCAGGGTTTGAAGGTGCGCGGCGACAATCGAGTCATGTTCGCCCCATCCCAGCTCGAAGTCCGGCGCTTCTTCTGCGCCACCTACCGCAAGTGGCGCGACGGCGCGCCGTTGATCCCGATGGAAGCCCTTGCAGCGGACTGGATCGCCGAGCATCCGGAGTACCACTCCGATCTCGCCGACGAAGCCGCAGCGCTGGAGAAGGTCTACACGGTGGAGGAAGGGCGCACCAACCCCTTCCTGCATCTGTCCATGCATCTGACCATCACCGAGCAACACGCCATCGACCAGCCCTCGGGCATCCGCCAGGCCATCGACCTGCTGGCTGCCAAGCGCAATTCCCGCCACGAGGCCCACCATGTCGCCATGGAAGCCCTGGGGGAAATGGTGTGGGCGTCCCAGCGAAGCGGCTTGCCGCCGGATGGACACGCCTATCTGGACAAGGTGCGCCAGGCGGCTACCCGCTGAGCCCGGTCAGCATCGGAATAAATTCGATATTTTTCCGGCACAACAGCTTATTCAGGTCGTTGATTGTTTTCCTTTTCTGAACGACGCATTGCTCCGCTCCTGGTGTTTCTACTGAGCCTGACTGCCTAGAGTTCAGCCCATGGACACCGCGGTCGCGATGCCCAAGCAAACCAGGCGGAACGCCCCGCCACGGAACTTGAAGGAAATCATCATGAGCAAGCTGTCTACCGTCTTTGCCGCCGCCCTGCTGATCGCTGCCGGCGCCGCCTCCGCACAAACAACCCGCGAATCCGTCATCGCCGACCTCGTGGCCGCCCGCAACAGCGGCGAACTGGCTGCCCTCCAAGGTGAGAAGGGTGTCGAAGCGACGACGCCGGCCACCGCCAAGGCTGCCGCCGTCGCAACCGTCAAGCTGCCCCGTCAGGCCATCCTGACGGTCAGGGCGACCGACCTGCAGGTCGAACAGACCGCAGCGCTGGCCGCCGACCATGGCGAGAACGCCGCTCGCGAGCTGGGCGATTTCCCGGCCCCGGTCGTGCGCCGCACCACTGCCCTGGCAGCCAAGTAAGCGGAGCCCGCGCAATGACAAGCGGCCCCCCAGGGCCGCTTTTCTTTGCCTGCTCGGGCCGAACGGGCACAAAAAAGCCACCTCGCGAGGTGGCTTGTTTCGTTTGGGGCGCGATCAGGCCTGGTAGCTGCCGCCGCCGACGCTGCGGCGCTCGGCCTTGCCGCCAGCGCCATACAGGCCGGTGGGTTCGCTCGGGATCAGCACGTCCAGCGCACGATCCAGCGAAGCATTGCCGCGGGCCAGGGCTTCGCGCTGGGCGGCCAGCAGGCCGCCGGCACGCACAAGGCGGTTGCGCAGGGCGCTGGGCACGCTGCCGGTGCGGGCGGCTTCGCTGAAGTTCTGCACGGCGCGGGCCAGGTGCTGGTGCAGCTCGGCGGCATGCTGTTCGATGGCCGTCGCGTCGCGGCGGGCCAGCGCATCACCGAGCTGGTTCAGCGCAGCCTCGACAGCCAGCAGAGGCTGTTCGAGTTCGGTGCCGAGGGTGGACGGAGCGATGGCGGTCATGGTTCAGTGCTTATTGACGCGGCTGTCCAGCAATTCTTGCGCATTTGAGACCAGCTTGTCGGCGATGGCGTTCGCGTTGACCGTGAACTTACCCTCACTGATGGCCTTGGAGATGCGTGCGACCTTGGCGGCGTCAAAGCTGCCGTCGTCGGCGCTGCCACTGGCAGCCAGCTTGGCGGTGTTGGAAATGGCGACCTGGGCGCTGGGCGCAGAGGTCGCGGCTTGGGCGGTCTGACGGACGACATCGGCCGTGCCGGCAGCCTCGGGCTTGCGCGAGGCGGGGCGCTCGGCCTTGGGCGGGCTGGCGGTGCCGTCAGGGCTGTTACCGATCTTCATGAGCTTCTCCAGGGTGCGGGGCGGGCCCCGCAGAGGGCATTGCAGGGGAGTTTCCTCCTGTATCGGCCCCGGGCCTAGGAACTTGAGCGGGAATTGGCCGGTTTTTCCGGCCAGTTCTCAAGATTCGTGGCAGTTTGCTCATAGCAACACATCCACGCGGCGTTCGCCGACTGCTCGGCCGCTGGCGACGCGACCACTCTCAAACCTCACCCTGACCTCCTGGCCCTCGATGCCCGCCGACAGAGCCTGCGCCTCGGAGGCGACGGCAAA
The DNA here is from genome assembly GCF_056400485.1 of Roseateles sp. P5_B10. NCBI lineage: Bacteria > Pseudomonadati > Pseudomonadota > Betaproteobacteria > Burkholderiales > Sphaerotilaceae > Roseateles > Roseateles sp. P5_B10. The sequence continues at coordinate 9,381 of NZ_JBFULE010000077.1, read as the reverse complement.
TCCCTCACCCGCAACCCGGACCTGCACGGTCTCTCCGGCGGCAAACCATTGGCGCGACTTCAGCGCCGGCGCGCGCACCGCCTCGGCGGCGCCCAGCGGGCGGGCCAGCGTGCGGCCGATCAGCAGGGCCGGATCCGTGAAGACGGCGCCGGGCTCGGCTGCGATGTCGATATCGGCCACGGCCAGCTGTTCTTGAGACAAATTCACACCAGCCGGCAGCGGGCCGCTGGCGACAACGGCGCGGCCAAAGACGGCAACGCGTATTGGCAGCGTGACATTCCAGCGCGCCACGCCATCGGTGCAGCGCAGGCCGATGCGGCTTTTGCCCCAGACGGCCATGCCGGGCGGCAGATAAGGCTGGATCTGCTGGCAGGGCGCCAGGCGCAGCCGGGCGTCAAGTACGCCGATCTCAACGGCCACACGGGTATTGGGAGGTGCCGCGGCGCGCGCGGCCGTCTCGGCCAGCACGCGCACCCGCTCCACCAGCGCCGGATCAAGCACCGACGCAGGCACGGTCTGCGCCAGGCCGGGATCGGCCGAGAGCAGCATGCAGACAAGGAGCAGGGTGGCACGAAGCATGGCCGCCACTCTAGAGAGGGGCCRGCAGTCCCTAGGTCGGAATTGAACGGCTTTGCCCCCGTTTATCCCGCTCATGTTTTCGGAGCTGCTCCAGACAATTTGCGAGAAGAGCCATCCCGGCCCTTCAGCTCGAAAGCAACCTCGAAAGAGGCCCCCAGATGTTGAACCGATTGACAGACACGCTGAACTTCCAGACCCAGGCGCTCACGCTGCGGGCGGAGCGTCAGCGCCAGCTCGCCAGCAACATCGCCAACGCCGACACGCCAGGCTATCAGGCTCGCGACATGGACTTCGCCAAGGCCCTGCGTGAAGCCACCGGCGAGATCGGCATGCCCGGCGCTCTTGCCGCAACGCAGCGCGGCCACATCGCACCGCTGGCCGGTGCGCGCGGCGAGAGCGGCAAGGAATACGCGCTGCAGTCCCAGACCAGCCTGGACAGCAACGGTGTCGACATGGACCGCGAGCGCGCCAGCTTCGCGGACAACTCGGTGAAGTACGAGGCGACGCTGCGCTTCATCAACGGCGCCGTACGCACGACGCTGGATGCGATGAAGTCGCACAACCAGAGCTGAGGAGGACTGAACCATGTCCRTGTTCCAGATCTTCCACGTCGCCGGCAGCGCGGTCAGCGCCCAGAGCCAGCGCCTCAACGTCGTGGCCAGCAACCTGGCCAATGCCGACACCGTGGCCGGCCCGGACGGCCAGGCCTACAAGGCGCGCCAGGTCGTCTTCCAGACCCAATTGATGGGCGCTGGCAACGACAGCGGCAGCGCCGGCGTGCGCGTGACCAGCGTCACCGAGGACCAGACCCCCGGCCGCCGCGTGCACGACCCCAAGCATCCGCAGGCCGATGCCGATGGCTATGTGACCTATTCCAACGTGAACCCGGTGGAAGAGATGGTCAACATGATCTCGGCGTCGCGCTCCTACCAGAACAACATCGAGGTGATGAGCACGGCCAAGAACCTGCTGCTCAAGACCTTGCAACTCGGCCAGTCCTGACCGCTGAAAGCCCGCTATGGACATCACCGCACTCAACGGCAGCACGACGGGCACGCCCACCGTTTCCGCCAAGAACGCCGCCGAAACCCAGGACCGCTTCCTGAAGCTGCTCGTCGCGCAGATGAACAACCAGGACCCGCTCAACCCCATGGACAACGCGCAGGTGACGAGCCAGATGGCGCAGATCCAGCAGGTGACGAGCCTGTCCACGCTAGACACCAGCATCAAGAGCCTGGGCGGCCAGCTCGGCCAGATGCAGGCCCTGCAGTCCATCTCGCTGGTGGGCCGCGAGGTCAGCGTGCCCAGCGACAAGATCCAAGTCGAGAACGGTGCTGCCGACGGCAGCTACGAGCTCGACGGCGCGGCCCAGACCGTGAAGCTGGAGATCCTCGGCGGGGCCGGTAATGTCATCGACACCGTGCAGCTCGGTGCCCAGGGCTCGGGCCGCCAGACCTTCTCCTGGCCCGCCGGCACCAAGGTGCCTGAGGGCACCGAAGTCAAGTACCGCATCACCGCAGCCAACGGCGCCAAGGCCGTCACGTCCACGCTCTACGCCCACGACAAGGTGGACGCCGTCTACAGCGAGAACGGCAGCCTCAAGCTCAATCTCGAACGCCTCGGCCCCGTGGACTACACGGCCGTCTCCTCGGTCAACTGATCACCTCTCCCGCATAGCAAGGACTCCCCATGAGCTTCCAGCAAGGCCTTTCCGGGCTCAATGCCGCCTCCAAGAACCTGGACGTCATCGGCAACAACATCGCCAACTCCGGCACCTTTGGCGCCAAGGGTTCGCGGGCCGAGTTCTCCGACGTCTACGCCGCGGCGCTGAACGGCGCCGGCGCCAACCAGGTCGGCATCGGCACCAGCCTGCAGTCCGTCGCCCAGCAGTTCACCCAGGGCAATATCACGACGACCGAAAACCCGATGGACCTCGCCATCAACGGTGGCGGGTTCTTCCAGGTCAGCGACGGTGTGAACCCGACGCGCTACACCCGCAACGGCCAGTTCAAGGTCAGCAAGGATGGCTTCATCGTCAATAACGAGGGCCTCAAGCTGATGGGCTATCCGGCCAACGGCGCGGGTGTCATCCAACCCGGCACGGCCCAACCGCTGCAGCTGCCCACCGGCGGCATCCCGCCCGCCGTGACAACCAAGGTCAGCATGGAGCTCAACCTCGACTCCCGCCTGAAGGCCACCGCCCCCGGTGGCGGCACGGGCACCGGCATGGACCTGAAGGACAGCACGACCTACAACAACGCGACGTCCATGACGGCCTACGACGCCAAGGGCCAGGACGTCGCCGTGACCTTCTACTTCCAGCGCGCGACCGACCCCAGTGGCGCCGTGCCGCCCAACGACGTCTGGAACGTCTACGCGACTGCCAACGGCACGCCTTTCGATACCGATGCTTCCGGCAACGCCATCCCGCTGGACGCCAACGGCAACCCGACGATCCCCTACACCACCGTCACCTTCCCGCCCACCGGCGGCGCGCCTTCGGCCATCGCCGGCAGCGCGACGACACCGCCCGGCACGATCTCCATGTCCGTGCCGGCCGGCACCAGCACGCGCGGCAACCCGACGCTGGCGATTCCCGGCATCCAGCTCAACCTGACCGGCGCGACCGAGAACGGCAGCAGCTTCGCGGTCACCAACCTGACCCAGGACGGCTATGCCCCGGGCCAGCTGACCGGCATCCAGGTCGCCAACGACGGCATCGTCCAGGCCCGCTATTCCAACGGCCAGAGCAAGCCGGCCGGCCAGGTCGAGCTCGCCAGCTTCCGCAACCCGCAAGGCCTGCAGACCATGGGCGGCAACGTCTGGATCCGCACCGTCTCCTCGGGTGACGCGGTCGTCGGCGTGCCGGGCGACGGCAACATGGGCGCGCTGCAGTCCGGCGCGCTGGAGGAAAGCAACGTCGACCTGACCGCCGAGCTCGTCAACATGGTGACGGCCCAGCGCGCCTACCAAGCCAATGCACAGACGATCAAGACGCAGGACCAAGTCCTGCAGACCATCGTCAACCTGCGCTGATCACGACGGCTGAGGACGCGCGATGGACCGCATGATCTACCTCTCGATGGCCGGCGCCAAGGCGGCCATGCAGCGGCAGGACGTGCTCTCGCAAGGGATGACCCACCCCCGAAGCGCCTTCGGCGCTCCCCCTCAAGGGGGCGCCGCCAATGGCCCGGCAAAGCCGGTTCCACGGCGGCCGCTTGAGGAGGTGCGGCGCTGGCGCGCGCACCAAGCAAAGGAGCGCACATGGACCGCATGATCTACCTCTCGATGGCGGGCGCGAAGGCGGCCATGCAACGGCAGGACGTGCTCTCGCACAATCTTGCCAACGTCACCACGAATGGTTTTCGGGCGGAACTGCAGGCCTTTCGCGCCGTGCCGGTGCGCGGCGACGGCGCCTCCACGCGCGCCTTCGCGCTGGAGACCACGATTGGCTACAACGACGCCCAGGGGCCGCTCACGCCCACCGGCCGCAACCTCGACGTGGCCATGCAGGGCAATGCCTGGTTGGCCGTGCAGGCCAACGACGGCACCGAGGCCTACACCCGTGCCGGCTCGCTGGACGTGAACGCCGAAGGCATCCTCGTCATGCGCAACGGCATGCCGGTGCTGGGCGACGGCGGGCCGATCAACGTGCCAGCCAACAGCGAGGTGGCCATCGGCAGCGACGGCACCGTCAGTGCCAAGGCACCGAACCAGAAACCGACCACGGTGGGCCGGCTCAAGCTCGTCACGCCCGAAGCGGCCAACCAACTCACGCGTGGCGACGACGGCCTGTTCCGCGCTCTAGAGGGCGACCTTCCTGCCAACCAGGCCGCCCGCCTGCAGGACGGCGCGCTGGAAGGCTCCAACGTCAGCCCAGTCGAGACCATGGTCGCCATGATCGCCGCGGGCCGCCAGTTCGAGCAGCAGATGAAGCTCTTGCAGATCGCGCAGACCCAGGGTCAGCAGTCCGCCAAACTTTTAGGGAGTACCTGACCATGATGCGCTCACTCTGGATCGCCAAGACCGGCATGGAAGCCCAGCAGACCCAGCTGGACAACATCTCGCACAACCTCGCCAACGTCGCCACCAATGGCTACAAGCGCTCGCACGCCGTCTTCGAGGACCTGATCTACCAGAACATGCGTCAGGCCGGCTCCAACAGCACCGACCAGACCACGCTGCCCACCGGCCTGCAGGTCGGCCTGGGCGTGCGCCCGGTGGCCACGGCCCGCATCTACACGCAGGGCAATCTGCAGCAGACCAGCAACAACCTGGACCTGGCCATCAAGGGCGACGGTTTCTTCCAGATCCAGCAGCCCGATGGCACGACCGCCTACACACGCGACGGCTCGTTCCAGCTCAATGCCAATGGCCAGATGGTCACCAACAACGGCTACACGCTGCTGCCCGGCATCACCATTCCCGCCAACGCGCAGAGCTTGACCATCGGCAACGACGGCACCGTCAGCGTCACCCTGCCCGGCCAGGCCGCGGCGCAGACCGTCGGCCAGTTGCAGCTCGCCACCTTCGTCAATCCGGCCGGCCTGGACCCCAAGGGCCAGAACCTGTTCACCGAGACGGCCGCCAGCGGCACGCCCAACACCGGCTCGCCCAACAACAACGGCATTGGCGCGGTGCAACAGGGCTTCGTCGAGACCTCCAACGTCAACGTCGTCGAGGAACTGGTGCAGATGATCCAGACCCAGCGCGCCTACGAACTCAATTCCAAGGCCGTGCAGACCTCCGACCAGATGCTGCAGAAGCTCGCCCAGATCTAGCTCCCCCCGTAGCGCTCGCGCGCTCCCCCAGGGGGCGCGCCAGCGGCCCGGCAAAGCCGGTTCCGCGGCGCCGCTGGATGAGCGGCCTGCTCCGCGGCCTTATGAATGGACAAGTTGTCATGAAAATCGTTGCACGCACTGGACTCCTGGTCGCCACCGCCCTGCTCGCCGGCTGCGCCACGCCCTATCCGGAGCCCCAGGTCGAGCTGGCCCACACGCCGGTCGTCAACCTGCCGCCGGTGCAGGCCATGGCGCCCACCAATGGCTCCATTTACCAGGCCGCTGCCTACCGCCCGCTGTTCGAGGACCACCGCGCCCGCCTCGTCGGCGACACGCTGACGGTCAACATCACCGAACGCGTCTCGGCTTCGCAGACGAGCACCAGCGAGCTGAGCAAGACGGGCAGCCTGTCGGCCGGCATCACCGCGGTGCCGGGCATCTCGCCCAAGGCATTCGGCAGGGCCAGCGCCGAGGCCACATCGGCCAATGACAACAAGGGCAAGGGCAGCAACCAGAACACCAACGAGTTCACCGGCGCCATCACGGCCGTCGTCACCGGCGTGCTGCCCAACGGCCATCTGATGATCAGCGGCGAAAAGCAGATCGGCGTGAACCGCAATGTCGACGTGCTGCGCTTCTCCGGCCAGGTCGACCCGCGCATGATTGCGCAGGGCAATGCGGTGCCGTCGACGTCGGTGGCCAATGTGCGCATCGAGCAGCGCGGCCGCGGCGCTACCGCGGACGCCCACGCCGTGGGCTGGCTGTCGCGCTTCTTCCTGAACCTCGCGCCGAGTTGATCGGGCGGCGCAGGCACACTCAGAAGTGCCCTCTGTGCAGCCATTGCCATTGCCGCTGTTCAGCGCGCAGGCCACGGGCGGTAGTTCGCCGCCAGGACCGGTCAACCCTTCGCGGCTACGATGCGGTGACCGGCGCCGCTGCTCGGCAAAGTCCAGTCATCAAGGGCGGGTCTGAGGCACTTCAATGCGGCGGTCTTACCATTCATTGCAGACGACCAGCGGCAGCCCCGCTGGCTGGTCGGCTGAATTCATTCGTTGACACCCAATGAAATACATCGCGGTTGCTTTGGCCCTATTCCTACACCAGGGCATCGCTTCAGCCTTGTGCATTGGGATGACCCTGGAGAKACAATTCCAGCGCGCTCAGGAAGTGATGATTGTTCGCGTCACCGAGGTGAAAAAGGAAAGTAATAGGCGATACGGTGCTAGGTACGTAGTCCTGGAGTCATTCAAGCAGCTCGAGGTCAATCGAGATGATGTCTACTCCACGTGGGAGCAACACGACATTGCACTGAGCCCAGGTCAAACGTATCTCTTCTTTATTGGAGAGAGCCGTCATGTAGGAAGCTGCGGCGGATCAAGGACGTGGCTGTGGGATGCGCCCGAACCGGATGAAAAGACGGTCGAGACGCTCGATAAGCTGAGACGCTTGCGTGACAACGGCGCCTCGCAAGAATCACCCTGATCAAGCCTTGCCGGCCAGGTAGTCGACCGCCAGATTGGCCAGTGCGCGCACGCCCACCTCCAGCCCGCGCTCATCGACGATGAAGCGCGGCGAGTGGTTGGAGTAGGCCTTGGTCGGCTCGATCTCCGGCGGCGTCACGCCGACAAAGAAGAAGAGGCCAGGGATCAGGCGCTGGAAGAAGGAGAAGTCCTCCGCCCCCGTCGCCTTGGGCACGACCTCGATACCCATGGGCCTCGGACCGGTGCTGGCCACACGGGTCAGCGTCGGCACCATCTGCTCGGTCAGCACCGGGTCATTGCGCGTGACCGGGTAGTTGCGCGTGATGCAGACCTTGCAGCTGGCGCGCGAAGCGGCCGAGATGCCCTCGGCCAACTGGGTCACGCGCTCATGGATGGCCTCGCGCATGCCCTCGTCGAAGCTGCGGATCGTGCCGCGCATCTCGACGGAGTCCGGGATGATGTTCTCGCGCACGCCGCCCTTGATCGCGCCGATGGTCACGACCGCCGGCTCGCGGTTCAGGTCGAGCGTGCGGCTGACGATGGTCTGCAGGCCCAGCACGATCTGCGCCGACGTGACGATGGGATCGATGCCCAGCCAGGGCGCGGCGCCATGGGTCTGCTTGCCCTGCACGGTGATCTTGAGCTTGTCGCTGCTCGCCATCGTCGGCCCCGGGCGGTAGCCGATCACGCCAGCCTGCTGGCGCGAGGTGACATGCAGGCCGAAGATGGCGCTGGGCGTCGGGCTCTCCAGCACGCCTTCCTTGATCATCAGCGCCGCCCCGCCCTCCTCGCCTTCGGGGGGCATCTCCTCGGCCGGCTGGAAGATGAATTTGATCGTGCCGGGAAGGTCGGCGCGCAGACTGGCCAGGATGCTGGCCACGCCCATCAGGATGGCGACGTGGCAGTCATGCCCGCAGGCATGCATGACGCCGACCTCCTCACCGTTCCATACCGCGCGAGCCTTGGATGCGAACGGCAGCTCCACTTCTTCGGTGACCGGCAGGCCATCCATGTCGGCCCGCAGCGCGACAACACCACCGGCCAGGCCGCCCTTGAGCAGCCCGACGACACCCGTGTGGGCGACGCCCGTCTTGACCTCGTCAAAGCCCAGGCTGCGCAGATGCTCGGCGACGACGGACGCGGTGCGGAATTCGCGATTGCCGAGCTCGGGGTGCTGGTGCAGGTCACGCCGCCAGGCGATGACCTGGGGCTCCAGGGCCGCCGTCAGCGCGGCGATGCGCTCGCTAAAAGGAGGCTGGGGGCTCATGAAGAGCCATGGTAGACCTGTGCGGCCCGGGTGTGTGCGGGCGGCGTCTCAGCGATCCAACAGGCGCCCTATCCGTGTAAAGCGACGTTTCAAATCCAACCACTGCTTGCCGCGCGAGCGGTCGATGCGCTTCACGTCGATGAGCGTGTAACCGCCGCAGCCCGTCAGTGTGTGCAGGCCGGCCTGGTGGCTGTCGCTGACCAGATCGCCGGTCAGCCGCTCCAGGCTCGCCTCGATCTCGACCTGCCCGGGCGTCAGGCGTGGAAAACGCAGCAGGCGCGTCGCGCCGCCATAGCCGGTCGAACTGTCCTGCACCGGAAGCGTCAGCACGCCGTCACGGCCGATGAAGGGCCGGCCCGCCGGGCGGGCGCCTTCGCGGTTCACGCGCACCGGGTTGGCGGCCAGTGGCACCCAGGGCCCGAACAATGCCGGCGCATGGGCCATGTGCAGTTCACGCTGGTCGCGCGCTCCCGGCCCGACCAGGGTGTAGAACATCCACCAGTGTCCCTCATGCTCGATGATGGACGCATCCGCCCCGGGCAGGCCGCCCAGCAAGGCGCATTCGCGTTCCCAGTGATTGAGGGACCTGTCGCAGGCGCGGTAGAGGGCGATCTCACCGGCCTGGTAGCTCTCCGGCACCATCCAGGTTTCGCCGTCGTGCTCGAAGACCTGGGGATAGGACAGGTGGAAGGGCCGGTCCAGCACCGTCGACTGGCGGCGCCAGGCCAGGTCGGGGAGGCCGAACTCGTGGCGCTCGATGGTGGCACGCTTGACGCGGTAGTCGAAGGCCTCGACGAACACGTGCAGGGCGTCTCCACGTACCAGGCCGAAAGGGTCGGCCAGGTAACGCCAGCGGCCGGCATCGGGCAACCATGTGATGCGCTCCCGCGCGGCGCTCAGCCGGCGGGCATCGATGTCTTCAATGGGAACAGGGACGATGCCGACCTGCCAGAAGTCGGTGCGCGGCCGCTTGAACATCAAATGTGCCAGGCGGCGTGAGCTTCATCCTCAGCGTCGAAGCCCCTGGCCCGGGCAGCCCGATGGAGCATCACGTCGCGATAAAAGCCCAGCGTGCGGGCAACCGCATTGGTGCGATCGTAGGCCGCCGTCGCGTAACGCACGCTGCGCTCCTGAGGAAGCAGGCTGCGCAGCCGGACCAGTTCCTCGGCCATCGCATGGCCCAGAGCGTGGGCATCACCCACCGGCACCAACCGGGCGGGCTRCCCGGCCAGCATCTCCCGTGGGCCCTGGGTGGCGCTGGACAGCACGGCGC
>NZ_JBFULE010000076.1:0-14089 GCF_056400485.1 Roseateles sp. P5_B10 | reverse complement strand
GCCCTGTTCGGCCTGGCGCTGCGCCGCGCCGCACAACTGCCTGCCGTGCAGGTCGAGCCGCTGGCGCGCGCCCAGGCGATCGAATGCCTGCTGACCGGCCAGGTCGAGGAGGCCGCGCAGGCCGCAGCCCTGGCGCTGAGCCTGGCCGGCGCGCGGCCGCTGGCCCGGGCCGAGCACTTGAGCCTGCTGGCGCGCATCGAATGGACGCGCGGCCGCGCCAGCGCCGGCCTGGCCCATGCCGAGGCCGCGATCGCCCTGCTGCACGAGCACGCCCCCGACAGCCCGGCCCTGGCCCACGCGCTGGCCAACCACGCCCAGCTGCATCTGCTGGACGACGACACCGGCGCGGCGCTGGCGGGTGCCGCCCAGGCCCTGGCCTTGTTCGGCCGCCTCGGCGACCCGGCGGGCGCCCTCGGCGCGCGCATCACGCTGGCCTCGGCGCGGCTGGGCGGGCCGGACGAGGGGCTGGGCACGGTCGAGCTGCACGCGGCGCTCGAACAGGCGCTGGCCGATGGCCGGGAGGAACTGGCCGCGCGCGCCTGGACCAACCTCGCCTCGGCCGCACTGGTCGCGTCGCGCTACGACAAGCTGGAGCGCCTGTGCACGGCCGGGCTGGCGTATTGCGAGGCGCGCGACCTGGACCTGTTCGCCGTGCCGCTGCGCGTGCGCCAGGCTTGCGGCGACATCGCGCGCGGCGACTGGGCGGCCGGCGAGGCGGGCCTGCGCCAGCTCCAGGCCCGCCCTGACCTGAACGAGCTGCAACGCGAGCAGGTCGGCCATCTGCTTGCGCTGCAGGCGGCCCGCCGAGGGGAACCGGGTGCGCTGGCCTACTGGCAGGAGCTGGCCAGTGGACGGCGGCAGCTGGCGGTGTCACCCTGGTTCATGTCGGTGGATGTGCAGCAGGTGGAAATCTCGACCTTGTCGGGCCCGGCGGGGCGGGCGCGGCAGCTGGCGGAGGAAGCGTTGGCCAGAGCGACCACGCGGCTGGGGCCGTGGCGGCGGGCGCAGGTCCAGGTGTGGCTTGCGCGCCTGGGCCAGCCGCAGGCCGTCGCCGCCGACGCGCCCGCGGCCTGCGCGCTGGAGGCTAGCGGCCGGCATCGCGCCGCCAGCCAGGCCTGGGGCGAGGTGGGCTGCCCCTACCAGCAGGCCCTGGCGCTGCTGTGGGGCGATGCCGACGCCATCGCCGATGGGCTGCAGCGGCTGCAAGGGCTGGGCGCCGGGCTGGCCGCGCAGTACGCGCGACGGCGCCTGCGGCGCGTGGGCGTGAGCGGCGTGGGGCGTGGCCGCTATGGCCATGCCCGGCAGGACCCGCTGGGCCTGACCGGACGCGAACGCGAGATCCTGGAGCTGCTCGTGCAGGGTCACAGTAACCGCGCCATCGCAGCCACGCTGCACCGCTCCGAGCGCACGGTGGAGAACCATGTCGCCGCCGTGTTCCTGAAGCTGGGGGTGAAGACACGCCAGGACGCCATCCAGCGCGCGAAATCTGAGTAGTGCGCACCCAAATCCGGGTAACGCCGCCGAGGTGCTCACGCGCCTCGCCCTCTAGCCTTGCATTCAGGGCCACCGGCCCGCACAGCCTTTGCAAGGGAGACCTGTCATGAAGATCCGCACGCTGCTCACCGCTCTCGCCCTGTTCGCCAGCGGCGCCGCCTGGGGCCAGGCTGGCCTTGCCACCGCGAGCGGCACCGCCCGGGGCGATTTCCAGATCGGCTGCAGCACCTGCCCGCATTTCCAGCTCGGCCTCACCGGCAACCCGGTGCAAGGCCAGAGCGGCCCGCTAGCCGCCCAGGTGGACTACCTCGGCCAGCCTGTGGGCGACCCCAACACGGCGGGCTACAGCCTGGGCGGCGGCGTGGAGTACCACGCCAGCGCCGCCTTGCAGGGCGCCCTGGCCACACCGCTGCTGGGCGCCTATGCGCGGGCCGACAACGAGCCCGTCGTCATCCTCGCCGACCCGGCGCAACTGGAGATCGGCATCGACCTCTATGCCGCCAGCGCCGTCGCGCGCACCCAGCAGACCTACCACTACCTCGGCGCCAGCACGACGACCTACCACTTCGACTTCCATGTCGACGGCACGCTCAGCAGCACCCGGGCCAGCGCCTTCGGGTCGGCGGCCATCTACACCGGCCAGGACCCGTCCTTCGAGGTCGGCCTGATCGACTTCGGCTACAGCAGCCACAGCGGTGTGGGCCTGCTCTACAACCCGCAAGCCTTCGGCGGTGATTTCTCGGTCAGCATCACGGTGGACCCCGGCGCGAGCTTCGTCCTCATCAGCCAGCTCAGCGCCAGCGTGCAGATGACCTACGACACGACCGATGTGCTGGCCGACGCCTCGCACACGCTGCGCCTGACGGCCATCACCGGTGGCGACCCCGGCCTACTGGTGACCGCCGTGCCCGAGCCGGCGACGGCGCTGCTGTTGTCGCTGGGCTTGATCGCGTTGCTGCGCTTGAGGCGGGGGCGCCGCTGAGGGCCTAAGGTGCCGCGCCGATGTCCAGGCCGCGCGGCTGCTTGTAGCGGTGGTAGCCCCACATGTATTGCCCCGGTGCGCGCCGGATCACGCTCTCCATCGCGGCATTGATCGTCGTGGCTGCAGCCTCGGCAGGCGCTTCCCTGGCAATCTCGGGCGCGGGCAGTACGTGCACGACAAACCCCTTCCCGCCCGGCAGCCGCTCGCCCCAGATCAGCAGCAGCGCCGCGCCCGTCTGCTGCACCAGGCGGGCGGCCAGCGTCATCGTGTAGGCCGGCTTGCCGAAGAAAGGCGCCCACACGCCCAGGCCATCGGGTGGCACCTGGTCGGGCAGCAGGCCGATGACCTCGCCCTTGCGCAGCGCGCGGATCATCTGGCGCACGCCGGCCAGCGACGCCGGCGCCGTGGCCAGCCCGGGCCGCTCGCGTGAGCCGGCCATCACCTCGCGCAGCGAGGCCTGCCGCGCCGGGCGGTACAGCACGGTGATGGGTGACTCGGGCGTCGTGAAGCGCTCGGCGATGGCCTGGGCGCAGATCTCGAAGCAGCCCATGTGGGGCGTCAGCATGACCAGGCCGCGTTTCTCGGCCAGGGCGGCCGTGATCAGCTCGCCGCCCTCCCATTGCAGCTTGTCGCCCAGCGGCTTGCCGCGGGTAGCCACCCAGAGCCAGGGCAGCTCCGCCGCCATGCGCCCGGCGGCCGCAATCGCGGGCCGCGCCTCGCTCCAGGCGACGCCGGCCTGGGCCACATTGGCTTGGAAACGCCGCCGGTAGGTCCCCGAGGCGAAGTAGACAACCCAACCCAGCAGCGCCCCCAAAGCGTGCAATAGCGCCAGGGGCAGCCGGGACAGCAAGCGAAAGACCCAACCCATATTTCCTATACTTCGCAGATCGCCGAGTTACTGAACTACTTGCGGGGCGATTCACAAATCCCGCTAAAGCGTTCGCCGCACCTCCAGGAGCGACGGCGACGCCGCCAATGAAGCAACCGGAGTTTAAAAGTGGCCAACGATTTCCTCTTCACGTCTGAATCCGTCTCGGAAGGACACCCCGACAAGGTGGCCGACCAGATCTCGGACGCCATCCTGGACGCCATCTTCGAGCAGGACCCGCGCAGCCGCGTGGCCGCCGAGACGCTGTGCAACACCGGCCTGGTGGTTCTCGCCGGCGAGATCACGACCAACGCCCACGTCGACTACATCCAGGTCGCGCGCGACACCATCAAGCGCATCGGCTACGACAACACCGAGTACGGCATCGACTACAAGGGCTGCGCCGTGCTGGTCGCCTACGACAAGCAGTCCAACGACATCGCCCAGGGCGTCGATCATGCGTCCGACGATCACCTCAACACCGGTGCCGGCGACCAGGGCCTGATGTTCGGCTACGCCTGTGACGAGACGCCCGAGCTGATGCCCGCGCCGATCTACTACGCGCACCGCCTCGTCGAGCGCCAGGCCCAGCTGCGCAAGGACGGCCGCCTGCCCTTCCTGCGCCCGGACGCCAAGAGCCAGGTCACGATGCGCTATGTGGACGGCAAGCCGCACAGCATCGACACCGTCGTGCTGTCCACCCAGCACGCGCCCGAGTACTCGCTCGGCGACCGCATGACGGACGAGTTCTACGAAGCCATCCGCGAAGAGCTGATCAAGCCCGTGCTGCCCAAGGAATGGATCAGCGCCGACACCAAGTACCTGATCAACCCGACCGGCCGCTTCGTCATCGGCGGCCCGCAGGGCGACTGCGGCCTGACCGGCCGCAAGATCATCGTCGACACCTACGGCGGCGCMKSCCCGCAYGGTGGCGGYGCMTTCTCGGGYAAGGACCCGTCCAAGGTCGACCGCTCGGCCGCCTATGCCGCCCGCTACGTGGCCAAGAACGTCGTCGCCGCCGGCCTGGCGCGCCAGTGCCAGATCCAGGTCGCCTACGCCATCGGCGTGGCCCGGCCGATGAACGTGACCGTCTACACCGAAGGCACCGGCGTCATCCCCGACGACCAGATCGCCAAGCTCGTCAACGAGCACTTCGACCTGCGTCCCAAGGGCATCATCCAGATGCTGGACCTGCTGCGTCCGATCTATTCCAAGACGGCGGCCTATGGTCACTTCGGCCGTGAGGAGCCGGAGTTCACGTGGGAACGTGTCGATAAAGCCGCTGCCCTGCGGGCTGCGGCCGGCCTGTAAGGCCGCCGCGCGCAAGCGCGGTTCGACACGTGGGCGAAGCTCATATCGCATAGCGATGTGAGCAAAGACCAAAGGACGGTGACATCACCTCACCAACACCGCCCTCCAGGCGGTGTTTTCCTTTGCGCCGCCACATCCGTCAACATGTAGAGTCAACGCAACGGCAGGGTGCGCGATCACAGCCGCCCGCCGCGCCATCAACCTGGAGGCGGTGATGAACATGCAATCCATGCGAATCGGGACCCGGCTGGGCCTGGGCTTCGGCCTCGTGCTGCTGCTGCTGGCGGTGGCCCTGGGCGTGAGCTACCGGCAGATCGGCGCCGTCGGCCCTCACATCGACCTGCTGGTGGAACTGCAGCATCGCCAGGACTTCGCCCAGGACTGGCGTACGGCGACCCAGCTCAACGTCACGCGCACCGACGCCGTCGCGCGCGCCGGAGGCTCGGGCCCCGTGGCGGAGTTCTTCTCGCCGATCATCAAGACGACGAGTGCCAGGATCACCGAACTGCAGGAGAGCCTCACCAAGGCGGTGGACACCGAGCGCGACAAGGCCCTGCTCACGGAGATCGCCGATGCCCGCAAGGCCTACGTCGATATCCGCAACCAGGTCTTCGCCCAGCTCAAGGCCGGCGAAGCCGACGCTGCGCTGCAGACGCTGGAGGGCAAGATGCGGCCGGCCTCCGAGGCCTATGTCGCGGCCATCAGCCGCATGGCCGACTTCCAGGGCGAGCGCGTGCGCCTCGAGACCCAGCAGGTCATGGAGGAGGCGCGCCGCACCCAGATGATCATGCTCGTCATCGCCATCGCCTGCCTCAGCGTAGGCATCGCGGCGGCCTGGCTGATCACGCGCTCCGTTGTCGGCCCGCTGCGCGAGGCCATCCACGAAGCCGAAGAGGTAGGGCATGGCGACCTGTCGCGCGACATCCGCAGCGTGGGCAGCGACGAGACCGCGCAGTTGACTCAGGCGCTGGCGCAGATGCAGCAGGCGCTGCGCCATCTCGTCGGCTCGGTGCGCGAGAACGCCAGCGGCGTCGCGACGGCCAGCACCGAGATCTCGCATGGCAGCAACGACCTGTCGTCGCGCACCGAGCAGCAGGCCAGTGCCATTCAAGAGACGGCGGCGTCAATGGAGGAGCTGTCGGCCACCGTGAAGCTCAATGCCGACAACGCCGGCGAGGCCGACAAGCTCGCGCATGACGCCAGCCAGGTGGCGCGCCAGGGCGGCGAAGTCGTCGGCGAGGCGGTGCAGCGCATGAAAGGCATCGAAGAGAGCTCGCGCAAGATCGGCGACATCATCGGCACCATTGACGCCATCGCCTTCCAGACCAACATCCTGGCGCTGAACGCCGCGGTCGAGGCCGCACGGGCCGGCGAGCAGGGGCGCGGCTTTGCCGTCGTCGCCAGCGAGGTGCGCATGCTGGCCCAGCGCAGTGCCGACGCGGCCAAGGAGATCAAGGGCCTGATCGGCGACAGCGTCGAGCGCGTCGAGCAGGGCGCCGTGCTGGTGAACAAGGCCGGCGAGACGATGGCGCAAGTCGTGACTGCCATCGGCCGCGTCGCGCAGATCGTGCGCGAGATCAGCTCGGCCAGCCGCGAGCAAAGCACCGGCGTCAGCCAGGTCGGCCAGGCCATCACGCAGATGGACCAGGCGACGCAGCAGAACGCCGCCTTGGTCGAGGAAAGCGCGGCGSCCGCGGAGAGCCTGAAGCAGCAGGCGGACGAGCTGGTGAAGCTCGTCTCGACTTTCCGCGTMTAGAACGAAGAGGGGACATCGGCTCGACGCGCCTTACCGGCAGACATGCGTGTCGGGCGGCTTTCGGCCATGAGCTGCCGCTCACCAATGTCCGCTTGAGGGGCCCATCGCTGGCAAGCGTACAGCGGGCTTCGCACGGCGCCGCCACCATCCGCAGCACGTGCGTGTAAATCATGGTGGTCGCCATGTCTGCATGGCCCGGCAGTTCCTGCACGGTGCGAATGTCGCTGCCCACCCAGTTCAACAGCCAGATCGAAGAGCTGCTGCCCCATCGCTGGACTCCCACTTTGGTTCGCAGACGATCTCTTGAACAGTCAGTGCGGTACGGGCTGCAGGCGGCACCCTGTGCATCTTCACCATCTCCGTCGGCCGCTGCGCTGGTCCGCATGTCGCATAGTGCGGCTGCCGATCAGCCGGTCTGATCACTTGACCATGCCGGTTCTCCATTCCGCGGGCCCAGCCTCTCTGACTACCGCAACGCCGCAACGCCGCAACGCCGCAACACCGGCCCGGCCCGGCCCGGGCCGTTGCGGGCGGTCGTTTCTGCACAACGCGCTGGTTCGCGGCTGCAGCACGTCCTGTGGGCCTACTCCCCGGATCTTCACAATGGAAAGGATGTTATGTACCACTCACTTCGGCTCGCAACAATATTCGCAGTCCTGACCGGCTCATGGGCGCCGAGCTTCGCCGACGCGGTCTCGCTCGAACCGTTGTGCACGCAATGTGGAAACTCCGTCAAATGGGGGAGCGCGGTCGCCATGAGCGTCAACGGGACTCATGTGGTCGCCAATGGCGAAGACCTGCTGAGCCGGACCGCCCCATGCCACCGCTCCCGGCAGTGCTCGACGGCGTTCGCACTCAAGCAGGGCGATGCAATTCCGATGCCGTCGATCAACGGCTTCGCCGAAAGCGTCGCCATGGCCGTGGCCAACGATGGCACCGCTGTCGGATACGCGTATGACGCCGCAAGTTTTCAACCGCTGTTCTTGCCCATCGTCTGGCCGGGCGGTGCAGCCGCGAAACGGTTGGCGACGCTCGCCCAAGTCGAGGAGACGCAAGCCGTCGGCATCGATTCTTCCAGCCGAATCATCGGCATTGGCAAGATCCCGGCGGTGAACCACGGAATGTCCCGGTCAGTCGCCATGTTGTGGTGTTCACATGACTCCACGCCCAGATTGCTCCCAAGCTTAGTCGCCGCAACGGATCCGAGCCTCAACAGCGGCGTGACCGCGGCGCACGCCATCACGGATGATGGCTACATCGTCGGTGCGGTGGGCATGTCCGACGGTTTTCATCCAGCTTACTGGCGCATTGACGCACGCTGTGATGTCTCGATGCCGACGCTGCTGTCCAATTCGCGCGGAGTAGCCCTTGCGCGCATCGCCCCCGGACAGTTCGTCGGTCACATCTATCGCGGTGAGCTGTCGCAGGCCGGCGCCATCTGGAACTCGGGAACACAAATCACGCTGGAAGTACCWGCGCCGTTGATGCTGACTCTCAACGCAGGCGACGCCGACACGCTCTATGGCTTCGTCACCGATCCCGATCAAAACGTCACCCGGATCTACGCCCGCGACCGGCACAGCAACAGCGATCTCAAGCTCCCAGGAAACGTTGCCGGCAGCCTGAGGTTCGTGACCGGCGTGGATCCCAGCGGGACGGCGGTCGGCATGGGCGTTGTAAACGGTCGCTTTCAACCCGTCAAACTGCACCGGCCTGCCGCTAGCGAGGCCGCCCGATGACCAGCCCTCAACMACTTCGATCACACGTGACGCTGGGCCGTGGACAACGCTATGCGTTGACCACCGCCGACGAGATTTTGAAAAGAATAACGGACTGACCATGAGCAGCAGACGTGGTGCTAAAGGCGGCAGACGGCGTGCTCACGAGCATCGGACTACGCAGCTTCGGGGCGAGGACTCTCCCGGCCAAAGACAGCTGACTGCGACCCCATGGGTACCCGGTCCCGGCCAGGAGCTGACACCCATGAGCGACCGCTAGGCGACGACCGGAACGGCTGCTCGTAGAGGTTCGGTAGACGGTTGCTCGCGGAAACTTCCACCGTTGCGCCACGGTCCACCGGCTGGCAACTGGCCAGGCGGCCGCGTTGTTGACTTCTTTGCAGCGGAAGCCGTGTCAAGACGGTCAACGCCTCAGTGGCGTTGCGGAATCAACGTGACATCATCGATCTGATTTTTCACGCTGGGCGGCTGGCCACAACTCCGTATGAGCGTAGATACCTCCGAATATTGGAACGCAGAGCCGTTTCCGCCGTTGCTCCTCGGCGCCGTGGCGCCACTTACAGCAGTAGTGTTGTCATTGGTGGCGCTATGGATCGCAGCGATGCCAAACCCGACGCATACCGTCGCCGTCGATATCGGAGGCTGCGCTCGTCTTATTGAACAAAGCTCTCGGAAACCGGTCACCCACACCGTTTCGGTTGACTTTGACAACGTCATCTGGTGGGACAGTGAGCTTGTCAGTGGGYCCGCCGTCCTAGACGCACGGATGCTAGCCATTGGCAGTCAACCTTGGGAAAGGCAGGCCGAGGTTCATATTCGACCGAGCCAGATTGCGGGCTACGGCGCCGTTCTTGCCGTTATGGCCTCAGCCCAACGCAACAACGTTCGCAAGATCGGCGTAATCGCTCAAGCGTCGTTCACCTCGGACGGAACTTGCCCGATAGAGATAGCTTGGCCAGTGATGTATTAGGAAGGCGCACCCTAGAGATCGTTCAACCAGGCGACCGGCGTCGCACGCCACTTCTCGAGGCCGAAAGCTCTTGACCCTTGCCGCGGTACGGTTCGGCATCTGCGGCTTGCCGGAGTGGGCCGTGTACTTCAGACGTTGAACGTCAGCTTTCGGTGGCTCAGTTTGCCAACAAATACTTCCGCTATGGGTCGACACCCGTCATTGGCTGACCCGCTGCATCCACAGCAAGCTCACTCGACCACCTACCCGCTCACCCCTCTCAGCGCGTCGTCCAGCACCTCCACCCAGTGCCGCACCGGGTGGGTCGTGCCGCTTTGCAGGTGCTGGATGCAGCCGATATTGGCCGACACGATCTGCTCGGCCTGCAAGGGCGCCAGCGCTGCCAGCTTGCGGTCGCGCAGCTGCTTGGCCAGCTCGGGCTGCAGCACCGAATAGGTCCCGGCCGAGCCGCAGCAGAGATGGCTGTCAGTCGGCGCGCAGGCTATGCGAAAGCCCAGCTCGCGCAATGCGCTTTCCACGCCACCCGTGAGCTTTTGCCCATGCTGCAGCGTGCAGGGTGGGTGGTAGGCCAGTGAGCCGGGCTTGGCCTTGAGGCGCGCCTTCAGCGTGGGCACGAGTTCGGGCAGCAGCTCGCTGAGGTCCTTGGTCATCTCGCTGACGCGCCGGGCCTTGTCGGCATAGGCGGGGTCGTGGGCCAACAGGTGCGCATAGTCCTTGACCATGACGCCGCAGCCCGAGGCATTCGTGACCAGGGCTTCGACGCGCTCGCCCAGGCCCGAGACCAGTGGCCACCAGGCGTCGATATTGCGGCGCATGTCGTTGAGCGCTGCCTCGTGATCACCGAGGTGCTCGCGGATGGCGCCGCAGCAACCGGCGCCATCGGCCACCACGGTCTGTATGCCCGCCGCGTCCAGCACCCGCGCCGTCGCACTGTTGATATTGGGCGCCATGGCCGGCTGCACGCAGCCCAGCAGCAGCGCGACCTTGCGGTTGAGCTGGCGCGTCGGCCAGTCATGCGCCGTGGCCGGCGGCCTGGCCGGCACCTTGTCCTTCAGCGATGCCGGCACCAGGGGCCGGAACATCTGGCCCAGCTTCATCGCCGGCTTGAAAAGCGGCGAGGTCAGCCCTTCCTTCAGCAGCCAGCGCGTGCGGCGCTCGCCAGCCGGGCGTTCGACCTTGGCGTCGACGACGCGCCGGCCGATGTCGACCAGGCGGCCGTATTCGACGCCCGACGGACAGGTCGTCTCGCAGTTGCGGCAGGTCAGGCAGCGGTCCAGATGCAGCTGCGTCTCGCGCGTGGGTTCAGCGCCTTCGAGCACCTGCTTGATCAGATAGATGCGGCCGCGCGGGCCGTCAAGCTCATCGCCGAGGAGTTGATATGTCGGGCAGGTGGCCGTGCAGAAGCCGCAGTGCACGCAGCGCCGCAGGATGGCCTCGGCCTCAGTGCCATCGTGGGTGCCGGCGAATTCGGGAGCGAGGGTGGTCTGCATGCCGTCAGTTGCTGGCAAGACGCTCGGCGCACCAGGCCTGCGTCACATAGGGGAAGGCGATCACGGGTTCGCGCAACGCGGCGAAGCGCTGCGGGAGCGCCCGCAACTTCGCCTCCACAACCTCGCGCTCGGCCCGGGGCAACGCGGCGATGAAGCTCACCGAGGCGATGCGGTCGATGACGACCTGCTCGAACGAGCCCTCATGACTGTGCGCAAACTCCGTCAGCTGCAGCGGCGCGAACAGCGCCTGGCCCTCGAAGGGGCGCTTCCATTGCCCGGTGTAGTAGCGCGGCGCATCGCCTTCATAGGGCGTGATGATCTCGGTGATGGCGGCGACCCAATCGCGGGTTTCGTCCCGCACATTCCAGACTAGGCCGAGCTGACCGCCGGGCTTCAGCACACGGTGCATCTCGCGCAGGGCCAGCCCGTTGGCAAACCAGTGGAAGGCCTGGGCGCAGATCAGCACGCCGGCCTCGCCGTCTGCCAAGGGCATGGTCTCGGCGGTACCGGCCAGCGTCCTCACGCCGGGCAGGCTCTGCGACAGCTTCTCGCGCATCGCATCGACCGGCTCCACCGCCGTCACGGCCGCACCGGTGCGAGCCAGCAGTTGGGTGAACTTGCCGGTGCCCGCGCCCAGATCGACGACACGCGCGCCCTTGCGTACGCCGAGCGTCGCGTCCAGCCAGGCGGCGAGGGCCTGCGGGTACTCCGGCCGGCCACGCTGATAGCTGTCGGGGGCGTTGGTGTAGCCGCGCTGGGCGGCGTCATGGATGGGCTGGATCATCAAAGCCCGGCGTAGAGCCGCCCCGGGTTGAACACGCCATGCGGGTCGAAGGAGGCCTTGAGCCGCTTGTGGATGGCCGCCAACGGCGCGCTCAGCGGCGCGAACACGCCCACGCCCTTGTCCTGGGCGCGGAACAGCGTCGCATGCCCGCCCACAGCTGCTGCGGCATCACGCACGCCGGCAGGCGGCATGGGCGTGACGACCCAGCGTTGCGCGCCGCCCCATTCGATGAGCTGCTCGCCATGCAACTTGAGCTCGGGCGTCGCACTCGGCAGGGACAGCCGCCAAAGCCGCGCGCCGCCCGCCACCGCACGCTCGGCGCCGATGAAGAACTCGTCGCTGTGGTCACGCAGGCCGGTCCAGAAGGGCTGGGCCATGTCGCCCGGAATGACATCGCCGCCCAACTTGCGTGCCGCGGCCTCAACGGCCGCGTTCGCGCCGGCCAGTCGCACGAGCAAGGCACCGTCCCACCAGGCACTGGCCTCGATGGGCAGGGGCTCACCGCCCCAGCGGTTGATCGCCATCAAGGCAGCGGACTGGTCGAAATCGAAGCGCAATATTGCCGTGGCGGCCGGCAGGGGCAGCACCTTCAAGGTCACCTCGGTAATCAACCCCAGCACGCCCAGCGACCCCGCCAGCGCGCGGCTGACATCGAAGCCGGCCACGTTCTTCATGACCGTGCCGCCAAAGCTCAGCAACTCGCCCTTGCCATTGATCATCACGGCGCCCAGCAGATGGTCCCGCACCGACCCCAGCGCTGCCCGCGTCGGCCCCGACAGCCCGGCCGCCACCATGCCGCCCACCGTGCCGCGGCCACCGAAGCGGGGCGGCTCAAAGGCCAGGCGCTGGTGGCGCTTCGCCAACAGCGCTTCAACATCGGCGATCGGCGTGCCCGCCAGCGCGCTGACAAACAGCTCGCTGGGCTCGTAGGCCGTCACGCCATTCATCTCCAGCGTGGACAGCAGCTCGCCGTGCAGCGCTTCGCCATAGAAGTCCTTGCTGCCGTGGCCCTGGATGCGCAGCGGTTCGCGTGCATCGCGCAATCGGGCTTGCAGGTCCGCGAAGCTCAAAACCGCTCCAGTTCCGGGAAGGCCAGCAGGCCGCGCTTCACATGCATGCGGCCGTATTCGGCGCAGCGGCTCAGGGACGGGATCTGCTTGCCCGGGTTCAGCGTGCCGGCAGGGTCAAAGGCGCGCTTCAACGCCAGCATCTGCTCACGCTCCTCGGCGCTGAACTGCACGCACATGGAGTTCAGTTTTTCGACGCCGACACCATGCTCGCCCGTCACCGTGCCGCCCAGGGCCACGCTGCGCTCCAGGATCTCGGCGCCGAACTGCTCGCAGCGGTGCAGCTGGTCGGGGTCGTTGGCGTCGAACAGGATCAGCGGGTGCAGGTTGCCGTCGCCGGCATGGAAGACGTTGGCACAGCGCAGGCCGTACTTCTTTTCCATCTGCTGGATGTCGAGCAGGATGGTGGCGAGGTGCTTGCGCGGGATGGTCGAGTCCATGCACATGTAGTCGGGGCTGATGCGGCCCGACGCCGGGAAGGCGTTCTTGCGGCCGCTCCAGAACTTGAGCCGTTGGGCCTCGTCGGCGCTGACCTGGCAGCGCGTCGCACCGCTGGCCTGCAGCACGGCTTCCATCTTCGCGACTTCCTCGGCCACCTCCTCGGGCGTGCCGTCGCTTTCGCACAGCAGGATGGCCTCGGCATCGAGGTCATAGCCGGCATGCACGAAGTCCTCGACGGCAGCCGTCATGGGCTTGTCCATCATCTCCAGGCCCGCCGGGATGATGCCGGCCGCAATGATGGCCGCGACCGCGTCGCCGGCTTTGCGCACATCGTCGAAGCTGGCCATGATGCAGCGCGCCAGTTGCGGCTTGGGCACCAGCTTGACGGTGACTTCGGTGACGACGGCCAGCATGCCCTCGCTGCCCACCACCAGGGCCAGCAGGTCCAGCCCCGCCGCGTCCAGGGCCTCGCTGCCGAACTCGATGGGCTCGCCCTCGGAGGTGAAGCCGCGCAGGCGCAGCACGTTGTGCAGCGTCAAGCCGTACTTCAGGCAGTGCACGCCGCCACTGTTCTCGGCGATGTTGCCGCCAATCGTGCAGGCGATCTGGCTGCTGGGGTCGGGCGCGTAATACAGGCCGTGAGTCGCCGCGGCTTCGCTGATGGCGAGGTTGCGCACGCCGCATTGCACGCGCGCCGTGCGTGACAGTGGATCCAGCGAAAGGATCTTGTTGAACTTGGCCAGGGCCAACGTCAGGCCGGCCTCGTGCGGCATCGCGCCGCCCGACAGGCCCGTGCCCGCGCCGCGCGCGACGACCGGCACACCCAGACGGTGGCAGGCCTTCAGCACGGCAGCCACCTGGGCTTCGGTCTCGGGCAGGGCCACGGCCAGCGGGCGCTGGCGGTAGGCGGTCAGGCCATCGCATTCATAGGGCGTGGTCTGCTCGGCCTGGTGCAGCAGGGCATGGGCCGGCAGCAACGGTGCCAGGGCCGCGATGAGTGCGGCACGGCGGGCGGCGAGGTCGACGGGGGCGTTCATGTCGGGCCCACTTTAGTTGCCCATTCCGAATTCGCGACACCCGCAATGCATTGAAGTTGCGGGCCGAGCGCCGGGCCGCTCCCTAGCCGGCACGCGCTGGCGATGTGCTTGCCGGTCAATCCGGCAAGCATCGCCGTCCCCCCGGGGGGA